>JBOIEI010000030.1:0-2897 GCA_050741055.1 Burkholderiales bacterium
CTCGGTGCAGGCGGCGCACGATGCCAGCGGCAAGCCCACGCCGGCGCTCGCCGGGTTCGCGCGCTCCTGTGGTGTGCCGGTCGAGGCCCTGGAGCGTATTCAGGACGGCAAGGCCGAATACTGGGCGTTTCGCTCCCGGCGCGCGGGCGAATCGCTCGACGCGCACTTGCCGACATTGCTCGCGGAGGCGCTGAAGAAGCTTCCGATCCCCAAGCTGATGCGCTGGGGCGCGGGCGAGGCGCAGTTCGTTCGTCCCGTGCACGGCTTGGTGCTGCTGCACGGCAGCCGCGTCGTTCCCGGTCAGGTGCTCGACATCGCGGCTGGCAACACCACCCAGGGTCATCGCTTCCAGGGCCGGCGCGATATCGTGCTCGCGCATGCGAACGACTACGAGCAGCGGCTGCGCGAGGATGGCAAGGTGATCGCGAGCTTCGCCGAGCGGCGCGCCGAGATCGCATCCCAGATCGAGGCGCGCGCACGCGAGCTCGACGCGGTGCTCGCCGATCCCGAGGCCTTGCTCGACGAGGTGACCGCGCTGGTCGAGCATCCCAGCGTCTACGTCGGCCACTTCGAAGCGGAATTCCTGCAGGTGCCGCATGAGTGCCTGATGCTGACGATGCGCCAGAACCAGAAGTACTTCCCGCTGCTGGATCGCACCGGCAAGCTGCTGAACGCGTTTCTGATCGTCGCCAATATGCGCCTGAACGACGCCAGCACGATCGTGGACGGCAACCAGCGGGTGGTGCGGCCGCGGCTCGCCGACGCGCGTTTCTTCTACCAGCAGGACCGCAAGATAGCGCTCGAACAGCGGCTGCCCGAGCTCGAGCGCATGGTCTATCACAACAAGCTCGGCTCGCAGCGCGAGCGGGTCGAACGGTTGCGCGCGACGGCCGGGCGCATCGCCTCGCGGCTGGGTGTCGATCCGATGGTGGTGGACCGCGCTGCGCTGCTGTGCAAAGCCGACCTCGCGACCGGCATGGTGGGCGAGTTTCCCGAGCTGCAGGGCACCATGGGGCGTTACTACGCGATCCACGACGGCGACTCGCCCGAGGTGGGCCAGGCGATCGAGCAGCACTACCGGCCGCGCTTCGCCGCCGACGCCTTGCCGGCGCGAGGCGCGCCGGCGGTCCTGGCGCTCGCCGACAAGCTCGACATCCTGGTCGGGATCTACGGCATCGGGCTCGTCCCGAGCGGCGATCGCGATCCGTTTGCCTTGCGCCGCCACGCCCTGGGGCTGCTGCGCATCCTGATCGAGTACGACCTGCCGCTTGCGCTCCACGACCTGCTCGCGACTGCCCGGGAGAGCTTCGCGCCCTCGGTGGCGCTCGGCGCAAGCGTCGTGTTCGACCTGGTCGGATTTGTCCTCGATCGCTCGGTGGGCTATTTGCTCGAGCGCGGTTACGCGCCCGAGGAGATCGAGTCGGTGCTGGACCTCTATCGCGCACACGATCTGCTCCTGAATCAGCTGTTGCCGCGGCTCGATGCGATCCGCCGTTTCCGCGCGCTGCC
This sequence comes from Burkholderiales bacterium, assembly GCA_050741055.1. Lineage (GTDB taxonomy): Bacteria > Pseudomonadota > Gammaproteobacteria > Burkholderiales > WYBJ01 > WYBJ01. The sequence goes on from JBOIEI010000030.1 coordinate 1,510, forward strand.
CGAAGCGGCGAGCCTCATCGAAGCGAACAAGCGTTCGCGCAACATCGTGGCAAAGGAGAAAGTCGCCGGGCTCGATCAGGGGGTAGCCGAAGCGCTGCTCGCAGAGCCGGCCGAAAAGGCGCTCTACGCGGCGCTTACGCGCATGCAGCCCGATATCGAATCGCAGGTCGAGCGGCGCGAGTTTGCCGCGGCGTTGAGCGCGCTCGCGCATTTGCGCGACCCCGTGGACCGGTTCTTCACCGATGTCCGGGTGGTGGTGCCGGATTCGGCGCTGCGCATGAACCGCTTCGCGCTTCTGAACGCGCTCAACCACCTGCTCAATCGTGTGGCCAACATCTCCAGGTTGCCGGCATGAAACTGATCGTTCTCGACCGCGACGGCGTCATCAATTTCGACAGCGACCGCTTCATCAAGACCCCGGAGGAGTGGCGCCCGATACCGGGGAGCCCGGAAGCGATCGCGCTGCTCAACCAGCGCGGCTACCGGGTCGTGGTCGCTACCAATCAGTCCGGCATTGGCCGGGGGCTGCTCGACATGGCGGCCTTCAATGCCATCAACGACAAGATGACCCGTACGCTGGCGCAGGTCGGCGGCCGCATCGACGCCGTGTTCTATTGCCCGCATGCGGCCGATGCCTATTGCGACTGTCGCAAGCCCAAGGCCGGCATGCTGCGCGAGATCGGCCGGCGCTTCAACTCGGATCTCAAGGATGTGCCTGCGGTCGGCGATGCGCTGCGCGACCTGCAAGCCGCGCACGAAGTCGGGGCGGCGCCGGTCCTGGTCACGACCGGGAAGGGCAAGATCACGCTCAAGGAGGGCAACCTGCCCGCGGATACGCAGGTGTTCGACGACCTGGCCGAATTCGCTCGGCATCTCGCCGGCTGAAGCAAGCGAAAGTACCTGTGGCCGGCATGCAGCCCGACCTCAAGCCGCGTGCACCGATGCGCTCGTCGGAGGTGAGCCTGCCGCACGATGGGGCTGCCGAGCGCACGATCCGCCGGCCGCGGCCGGGGCTCGGTGTCATCGTGCGCTCCACCCTGTTCGCCGTGCTCGTGGTGCTCATCACCCCGCCCTACGCCTTGGCATCGTGGCTGGTGCTGCCGCTCCCGGCGCCCATACGCTATCGCATCGTCACTTCCTGGTCGCATGTGGTCATTGCCCTCGCCCGCGTCGTGTGCGGCATCCGCTATCGGATACACGGCCGGGTTCCCCAGGGCGGACCGTACATCGTGCTGTCGAATCATCAGTCGGCCTGGGAGACACTCGCGTTCCAGGTGCTGCTGCCGCCGCAGGTGCTGGTGTTGAAGCGCGGCCTGCTGTGGATTCCTTTTTTCGGCTGGGGGCTGGCAACGCTTTCGCCGATCACGGTGAAGCGCGCTGCGCCGAGC
>JBOIEI010000031.1:0-3816 GCA_050741055.1 Burkholderiales bacterium
ACTGCATCGGCGTGCGTACGGGATCGCGGCCCAGGCCGAGTCCCGGGACTCGGCACTCGAACGGATCCTGCACCTCACCGGGCGGGATGGAGACGTTCCGCATGCCGAGCTCGTCGCCGTAGTAAATCGTCGGCGTGCCGCGCAGCGTGAGGAGCAGCATCGCCGCCACGCGCGCCTGCGCGAGCCCGACGCGCGAGGCGATGCGCGGCCGGTCATGGTTGCCGAGCACCCAGTTGGGCCACGCGCCCTCGGGGAGCAGGCGCTCGTACTCGGCGAGGAGGCCGGCGAGGTGAGCGGCGTCCCAGGGCGCACTCAAGAGCTGGAAGTTGAACGGCAGATGTGCGCCCTGCAGCTCGGCGCCGTAGTACTGCATCAGGCGCTCCAGCGGCAGGTAGATCTCGCCGATCAACACGCGCTCGCGGTACTCGTCGAGGAGCCTGCGCATGCGCCGCACGATGTCGTGCACCTCCGGGCGGTCGGTGGTCTGCAGCGGCACGAGCGCATTGTACGGGTCCATGCCCTCGCGCCAGTCGGCGTTGGGCGGGTTGTCGCCGAAATGCTCGTCCTTGACGAGATGCCAGAGCACGTCCACGCGAAAGCCGTCTACCCCTCGCTCGAGCCAGAAGCGCAACACGCGGAGCATCGCCTCGACGACCTCGGGATTGCGCCAATTGAGGTCCGGCTGCTCGGGCAGGAAGGCGTGGTAGTAGTACTGGCCGGTGGCCGGGTCGAGCTGCCACGCGCTGCCGCCGAAGCAGGAGAGCCAGTTGTTCGGCGGGCCGCCGCCAGGCTCAGGGTCGCGCCACAGGTACCAGTTGCGCTTGGGATTGTCGCGCGAGGCGCGCGATTGCCTGAACCATGCGTGCTGGTCGGAGGTGTGATTGGGCACGAAGTCGAGGATCAGCTTCAGCCCGCGCGCATGCGCCGCCTCGACCAGGCGATCAAAATCCGCGAGCGTGCCGAAGTGCGGATTGACCGCGGTGTAATCGGACACGTCGTAGCCGAAATCCTTCATCGGCGACGGATAGATCGGCGAGAGCCAGAGCGCGTCGACGCCCAGCCAGTGCAGGTAGTCCAGGCGCGAGATGATCCCGGTCAGGTCGCCGATGCCGTCGCCATTCGCGTCCATGAAGGAGCGCGGATAGACCTGATAGACTATGCCGCGCTGCCACCAGAGATGTTTCATTTCGCCCGCCGGCCCTGCTGATTCTCGGTGAACTTCCGGCTGAGCTTCTCCGTCGGTTGGTCGGAAAGCGGAACGCGCTTGATCAGTCTTGTCCTGGCCATGCGGGATTGACCGCCGCGCTCGCTCGCAGTTCTCTCATGCCCGTATGGTCGAAGACGCTCCTGCTTGCGATGGCCGAATCGAGGCCATAGTGGAACAGCGTGACCGGCACCCTCAGTCTCTGTACGACGGGTCCGTCGTGTCGAGCCGCTGCATGAGCGCCGGCCAGTCGAGCTGTCCCAGGCGCCGCCCGCTGCTCCAGTACTGCCCGGCGGTCTTCTCGCAGATTTCCGCCGGCGGCACGCTGTAGGGCTGGCCGGAGCCCAGCACGAGCAACTGCGTCTCGCACGAGCGTACGAGGTGATACATGAGGTGGAACGCCTCGCCACAGTCCGCACCCGAGCTCAGCAAGCCGTGGTTACGCATGATCAGGCACTGGTGCGGCCCCAGGTCCGCGACGATCCGCTCACGCTCGTCCACGTCCGTCGCGATGCCCTCGAAGTCGTGGTAGCCGATGCGGTTGTAAAAACGCATGGCGGCCTGGTTGAGCGGCAGCAACCCGCAATCGAGCGCCGACACGGCCTGGCCCGGCACCGTATGCGTATGCAGCACGCAGTGCAGGTCCTTGCGCGCCATGTGGATCGCGCTGTGGATGACGAACCCAGCCCGGTTCACCTTATAGGGGGTCTCGTCGAGGATGTTGCCGTCGACGTCGATCCTGACCAGGCTCGACGCCGTGATCTGCTCGTAGAGAAGCCCGTGCGGGTTGATCAGGAACTCGTCCTCGGTCCCCGGGACGCGCAGCGAGATATGGTTGTTCACCAGATTGGTCCAGCCGTGCTGGGCAACCAGCCGATAGGCGGCCGCAAGCTCCACGCGCGCCTGCCACTCCTCTTCGCCGACCCGCTCGCGGACGCTCTTCGTCTTGAGTACGTTGCCGACTGCCATATCATCCTCCAGTCATGCTGAGGCGTATTGACGCCCATTATGCGCTTGTGCTCCGCCCGTCAGAATTTCTACGCAGCAGCCGGCGAGCGAACCACAGCATGCGACCCGGAGTTGCTGCTCGAAAATGCGGGCGCCCGATGAAGGGCATCATCTTAGCATTGTTAGAATGCAACGCAGCGCGCGATATTGTCCGCACCGTTGATCGTTCAGATGAGGCCAGGCCATCATGCAACAGGTTGAGAGTGGAGCAGGAGCAACCGAGACGCTGGCTCGATTCGTCACTGAAACCAGCTACAACGCCCTGCCGGCCGACGTGGTCGCGGCAGCAAAGGTCGGCATATTGGACGGTATCGCCAACATGCTCGCAGGGGCTACGCAACCGTTGGCGGCCATCATAGGCGACTACCTGAAGCAGCTCGGCGGTAACCCGCAGTGCGCTGTGGTTGGCCAGGACTTCCGGACCAATGCCCCCTCCGCCGCCTTCGCCAACGGGATTTTTCTGCACTGTCTCGATTACGAGATCCAGGGCCAGCCGGTTGCGCATGGCACGTCGAACGTCTTGCCGTGCGCGCTCGCCCTGGGGGAAATGTCCGCTGCGCCCGGGGCCCGGCTGATTGAAGCCTATGTCATCGGATGGGAGATTCACGCGCGCCTGCGCAGGGCTTCGGTGCACTGCGACACCGGCGGCTATCACCCGCCCGGCTTGCTCGGTCCGCTGGCTGCCGCTGCGGCGAGCGCCAAAATGCTGGGACTGGACGCTGCCGGTGTCCGGATGGCGTTGGGGATCGCAGCGTCGCATACCGGCGGGCTCTCCGCCAACACCGGAACCATGGTCAAGTCGACCCATCCCGGTGCTGCGGCCCGCCAGGGCGTCGAATCCGCTTTGCTCGCGCAGGCAGGGTTTATCAGCCGCGACGGCATCCTGGAAGCCAGGCGAGGTTTCGTCGAAACGCTCTTGGGCGCCGGGTTCGACTGGGATGAGCTCACACGCGATCTGGATACGAGGTATGCGCTGGTCGACCCCGGATTCAATATCAAGCGCTATCCGGCTCAAGTCTTCATGCAGTGGGCGATCGAAGCGGCTCTTGGTTTGCGGCTGCGGCATGAGTTTCGTCCGGAGGACATCACCTATCTGGAGCTGGAAGTTCCGGGAAGCCACGTGCGATCAGGCCACGAGGGGGCGGCCGCAAGCGGCCTCGATGGCAAGTTCGATTTTTCCTATTGTGGCGCGGTGGCGATTGCAGACGGGCGAGTCGATATCGACTCGTTCAGCGACGCTACGCGGTTCTCGCCAAGGGTGGAATCCATCCTGAAAAAAGTCCGCATCAAGCGCAATCCCGACATTCCGAGAAATCCGCCCGATACCTGGGCTGTAGCCCGAGTTGGGCTGCCGGACGGACGCGTGCTGAGCGAAACATGCCGTCATTACAGAGGCTCGATTGCCAATCCGATGGATCGCGAGGAGCGTATCGCCAAGCTCAGAGACTGCGCCAGGCGCAGACTCGACACCGCCGACATCGAGCGCGTCGTCGGCATGGCCGAGGCGCTGGAGTCACTGCCCGACGTGCGAGCGCTGATGCTCGTTCTGGGACATCGGTCGGGCGCACACTAGGCGGCGTGTGCCCGGTGCAGATGCCGCGCGC
>JBOIEI010000032.1:0-2957 GCA_050741055.1 Burkholderiales bacterium
CTCGCGCTGGCCGTGGACGATCACCAACTCGGTGGTATTGCCGAACAGCTCGCCGCTCGCCACGCGCCGCACCGCGGGACGCCCGCCGTGCGCCGAAGCCGACGATGAATCCGGGCCGGAGGCATCGGGTGTCGTATCGCGCGGGCCGGACGGGTTCGGAATCATAAAGGAATGATAATTGTTCTTATTATCATCCGCAAGAAATTTGCTGGGCGAACGGGTCCGTGCGTAACGAAATGTCGTAACCGGCGCCACACGCCTGCAACGCTCCGGCGTCGGGCGCAATTTTTCCCTCTCGCACCCCAGCGTTACCGAGCAGCCAGCGCTGTCAGCCGAGTGGCTCGATACGCAGCTTGGAGGCGAGCGTGTCGAGTGCGGTGCGCAACGCAGGCGGGACGGGAACGCCGGAACGCGCCCGCTCCTCGCGCGCGCGCTGGCTGCCCTCGCCCGGTATGCGAATGGCATCGACCCCGGGCAGGCGCTCGGAGGCGCGCAGGTCGCGGATGAGCACGTCCACCCGGCGCTTGAAGTCGGTCAGGTCGCCGAAAACCTTCACGTCGATCGCGACAATCGCGTGTCCGGTATTGGTGGGCGTGGTGTCGTCCTTGTTGAAGTCCACCACGTCACGACCCATCGCCGCGCCGTTGAGCGTTCCGGCAAGAAGGCCGAAGACCAGCGCCAGCCCGTAGCCCTTGTAGCCGCCGATCGGCAGCAGGAAGCCTTCATCGGCGCGGTTGGGGTCGGTGAGCGGCTGGCCCTTGCGGTCGATCATCCAGCCTTCCGGCATCGTTTCACCGCGCTGGGCCTTCGTCTTCACTTTGCCGTAAGCGGCCACCGTGGTCGCCATATCGAGCACTACGGGGTTTTCGTGCAGCGCCGGAATGGCGACCGCGACCGGATTGGTCGAGAGCAGCATGTCGAGCCCGCCCCAGGCCGGCAGGTGGTTGGCGTTTCCGACCGCAAGATAAATGCCGATCATGTCATGCGCGAGCGGCATGCTGGCATAGAGCGCCGCCGGACCGGCGTGATTGCTCCAGTGCACCCCGACCCAGGCGACACCCGCGCTCTTCGCTTTCCGAATCGCGGTCTCGGCGGCGAAACGCATGACCAGGTGCCCCATGCCGTTGTCGCCGTCGACCAGCGCCATGGCGGGCGCCTCGGCGACGATGCGGATGTTCGGCCGCACGTTGACCGCGCCGCCCTCGATGCGCCGGATGTACTGCGGCAGCCGAAAGATGCCATGGCCGTCGGAGCCGTTCACGTCGGCGCGCGTCATCAGCTCGCCGATCGCGACGGCATCCTCGGCTGGAATGCCGACCTTGCGGCACGCCCGCTCGATGAACGCCTGCAACCGCGCCGCCGGCACGCGCCGCACCGAGCTGATGTCCTCACTCATGGTTGCCTCCCGCTCAACGGGCTTATTTCCGCCCAGGACATGGGCGCTGTTGCGGGGCGCTCGGGGCCGCCGCGTCAGTCGGCCGGGCGGCCATGCTCCTCGAGCTCGACCAGCGCGCCGAGAAAATCCTTCGGATGCACGAACGCGATCCGATCGCCATGCACGCTGCGCTCGACCTTGTCGCCGCCGAGCGCTTGCACGTCGTGGCCGCCGAGATGGGCCAGCGTCGATGTCATGTCGTCCACGTCGAGACAGAAGTGATGGATGCCGCCGCGCGGATTACGCTCGAGGAAGCGCGCGACCGGGGAGTCGGGTCGTGTCGGCTCCATCAGCTCGAGCCTGGCGTTGGGAAGTTCGATCCACGCCAAACGTACGCCCTGGGCTGCGTTCACTTTCGGCTCGCCCGCCTGCAATCCGTACACCGCCTGCAGGCGCGCAATCGCCGCAGCCAGATCGGGAACGACGATGGAGACATGATTGAACCCGGTGATCATGCGCGCGCCTCACACGACCCGATCGCGCCTGAGCGACTCGATCTGCTCGGCAGTGTACCCCAGGCCGGCAAGCACCTCGTCGGTGTGCTGGGAGAGCATGGGCGGGGGCCGTCGGATCGAGGCCGGCGTATCGCTGAAGCGAAACGGGATGCCGAGGGTGCGAACTTCGCCCGCAGCAGGATGGTCGAGCGTGCGAATCATTTCGCGCGCTGTTGCGTGCGGATCGGCGAGCGCCTGCGATACCGTGTTGATCCGTCCGCACGGAATGCCGGCTTGCTGCAGCCTGGCGATCCAGCTCGCGGCATCCGCGCCCTCCAACACGGCCGCAACCATCGCATCGAGCGCCTGCCGGTTCGTCACCCGGTCCTGGTTGCGGCGGAAGCGCGGATCATCGCTCCACTCGGCATGCCCGATCAGCTCGGCGAACGTGCGGAACTGTGCGTCGTTGCCGACCGCAACCGCGATCATGCCGTCGGCCACCGGGTAGGCCGTGTACGGCACGATGTTCGGATGGCCGTTGCCGTAGCGCCCCGCCTCGCGCCCCGAGGCGAGATGATTGGACGCGACGTTGGCGAGCAGAAAAAGCCCGGTATCGAACAGCGACACCTCGACCTGCTGCCCGCGCCCGGTGCGCGCACGCGCCGTGATGGCGCCGAGGATCGCATTGCAAGCGAGCATCCCCGTGCACAGATCGACGATCGCCACGCCGTACTTCATGGGCGCGCCGTCGGGCTCGCCGCAAATGCTCATGAGCCCCGATTCGGCCTGCAGGATGAAGTCGTATCCCGGCATCGCCGCCTTCGGCCCGGTGGTGCCGTAGCCGGTGATCGAGCAGCGCACGACGTTCGGCGCATGCGCCTGGAACCAGGCGTCGTCGAAGCCCCAGCGCGCGAGCGTCCCGGTGCGGAAGTTCTCGACCAGCACGTCGGAGCGCGCGATGAGGCGCGCAAGCACCGCCTGCCCCGCCGGCACGGCCATGTTGAGCGTCATGCCGCGCTTGTTGCGGTTGGCGCCGAGGAAGTAAGCCGACTCCCCGCCGAGGAAGGGCGGGCCCCAGGTGCGGGTAT
>JBOIEI010000033.1:0-3576 GCA_050741055.1 Burkholderiales bacterium
CAGCGGCACCGCGTCCGAGTTGCGCAGCGGCTCGCATTCCGCCCAATAGTCCGCCACGTAACCTCGAACCTGCTCGAGCCACTCGGCACGCCGTGCCGGCTCGTTGCCGGCCGCTGCGGCGAGCTGTGCCAGCGTGAGCTTGGCATCTCCATTGAGCGCAACGGTGTTCGGATAGTTGCGCCCGAGCTCGCGCGGATCGATGTCGAGCTGGATCGTCGGCGTGCCGACCTTCGGGATCTGCCAGCCGTTGGTGACCTGACCGCCGGTGTGGCTGCCGATGAAGAACACGAGATCGGCCGCGGCGATCGCCTGGTTCGCACACCAGCGCGAGTAGCTGCCCGGCACGCCGACGTTGAGCGGATGATCGTCCGGCACGAGCGCTTTCGCGTGTAGGCTGGTCGCCACCGGGATCGAGAGCTTTTCGGCGAGCCGGATGAGCTCCGGACCCGCGTCGGAGGACACGGCGCCGCCGCCCACGACGATGATCGGCTTGGCGGCATCGCGCAACGCCTTGACCGCGGCACGGACGGCCGCCGGCTCGGCTTCGGACCGGAACGCCGGATAGTGTACGAAGCGCTCCTCAAAGGTGAGATCGTAGTCGTCCTCGCGGTCGAGCGACTGGCCGGCGTTGCCGCGCAGCTCCAGGTGCACGGGCCCGGGCGTCCCGCTGGTCGCGTCGCGGAACGCCTGGCGCAGCAGGTCCGGGAAGCGCTTCGGCGTGTCGACCGAATAGTTCGCCTTGGTGACGGTGTCCCAGCCGCGGAAATCCTCGGCGTTCTGGTATGCATGCCGATAGCGCGGCTGATCGTTCTGGCCGCCGGTGATCGCGATCACCGGGATAGAAGCCATGTGCGGGTCGCGCATGCCTGCCATGAGGTTGGTCGTGCCGATATCCTGCGACAGGCACACGCCCGGCCGCTTGCAGGCGCGCGCATAGCCGTCGGCCATGTAGGCGGCCGCTTTCTCGCCGTGCGCGACCACGCGCTTCACGCCGACCTTGTCCATTTCCAGCATCGCGGCCCCGACGATCGAGTTGACGTAGAACAGGTGCGTGACACCGTAGCCGCGCATGGCTTCGGCGAAGTAGCGGTGCCCGGTCATCTTCGGCATGGTTGCTCCCCTCTGAGGTTGACGAAGCCAATGCTGGACGCGCCGCGCGGGGTTCGTTGCAATGGCATGCCGCGCGTGCCCGACGCGTTTTCGTCCTGCGGGCGATACAGGTATGCTTGCCCGCCATTGTGATGCGAAACGAATCCCGCCTGCAATCGCTCAGTGATGCTGCGATCGCGTCATTCCCGTGCAAACGGGAATCCAGGATAGCGTTGAATCCCCTGGGCTCCCGCGTGCGTGGGAGAGACGAAGACATTGATCCGGCCTTGCCTGGCGTGCCGAGCCCGCACGCCACGTCCTGGCCGCGCACGTGAGCCGGCCGCACGCATGAGCCGGCCGCTCGCAATCATCGTCGTAGCGGAGCTGTTCGGCACGTCGCTATGGTTCAGCGCGAACGCGGTCGCCGATGCACTGGTCCGGCTTTGGAATGTCGGTCCCGCAGGCATCGGCAGCCTCACGAGCGCCGTGCAGGCAGGCTTCATCGCCGGAACGCTCGCGTTCGCGCTCACCGGGTTCGCCGATCGCTATCCGGCGAGCCGGATCTTTGCCGCCTGCGCGGTGTTCGGCGCGCTGGCCAACGCCGGCCTCGCCTGGCAGGCGCAAAGTCTGGGCGCCGCGATGGCGTGGCGTTTCGGCACCGGGTTTGCGCTCGCTGGCGTCTACCCGGTCGGGATGAAGCTGGTGGTGAGCTGGACGCCGCAGCATACCGGCCATGCGCTCGGATGGCTGGTCGGGATGCTGACGCTCGGCACGGCGCTGCCGCACCTGGTGCGTGCGATCGGCTGGAATCTCGACTGGCGCGCCGTGATATTCGCCTCGTCACTGCTGGCGCTGGTAGCGGCGGCAATGGTGATGCGCCTGGGCGATGGGCCGCAGCTCGCGCGCAGGACCGCGGGCGGCATTTCCCTGGGGGCTGTGTTCAGTGCCTTTCGCATCCCGGACTTCCGCTCGTCCGCGCTCGGCTACTTCGGCCACATGTGGGAACTGTATGCATTCTGGACCCTGCTGCCATTGTTGGTCGCCATGGTGCTTGCCGGCACGGAGTTCGATCGGCCGATCTATTTCTCGGCTGCCTCGTTCGCAGTGATCGGAATCGGCGCGCTGGGTTGTGTGCTGGGCGGCATGTTCAGCCGGCGGTTCGGCAGCGCACGAATCGCCGCCGGTGCGCTCGCCCTCTCGGGGACGCTGTGCCTGCTTTATCCCTGGCTGCAGGCTCTGCCGCCGTTGGCGGTGCTCGCCCTGCTGCTGGTATGGGGCATCGCGGTGGTAGCCGATTCGCCGCAGTTCTCGGCGCTATCAGCCGCCGCCTGTCCGCCGCAGCTGGTCGCGAGTGCGCTGGCGATTCAGAACAGCATCGGCTTTTTCATTACCGTCGTGGCGATATCGGTGTCGACGCTGACGTTCGAAGCGTGGGGCGAGCACGTTGTGTGGCTGCTCGCGCCCGGGCCCGTGCTGGGGCTCATCGGGATGGCGCCGTTGTTGCGGGCGCGGCGGGCGGCGTAGAGGTCGTAACGCTCCCTCTCTCACCGGGCCCCCCGGGAGGGGTCGGGGGGTGAGGCCGGGAATTCGCGGACCATGGTCCGCGCCGGCCGAACGGCATCGGCCTGCATGCCGATGCGCGCACTGCAAGTGAGGGCAGAGGCTCACGGGCATTCTTCGAAAGCCGACCAATTTGCGAAGGACGGTCAGTTTGCGGAGGTGTTTTTCCAACGTGGAGATTGTCGCGGCGCTGCTGCGACAATTGGGAACGCCTGAATTACCCTTCACCCCCCGAGCAGGTCCCCCGACGGCTTCAGCTCGCCGCGCTCGATGCGGGTGACGATGTCGGTGATTCTCTCGTGCGCGGGCGTCGGGATGCCGACGAGCTTGCCCTTCTCGGCGATGTAGCCGTTCATGAGCTGGATCTCGGTGCGCCGCCCCTTGCGCATGTCCTGCGCCATGGAGGGTCGCTGGATGCCCGCACGCGGATTCGCTGCCGAGCGGGCCCGCATGATCTCCTCGATCTCGACCAGCGCGTCGGCATGAGCTTCGGAGGCGAGCGCCAGCCGTTCCGGATCCATCTTGCCGAGCTTCACCAGCTGATAGCCGAGCGCCTGGCCCACGCGCACGGCCTCGCCGCCGAGCTTGATCGAGAAGCGCCGGATCGCCTCGTGGTTGTCGCGGTCCTTGCCCGACATCCCGGTGGCTGCGGCGACGCCGTTGGCCATGCCGTTCTGGATGAGCTTCGACCAGCGCTCGCCCCAGAGATTGGTGGTGGGCTTGCTGCTGTCGATCTTCGACAGCATGCCGACCAGCTCCTGCACGCGCGAGGTGACGATGCCGTGCACTTCGCCCACGCGAAACACCGTATGCTGTTCGCCACCCTTCGGCGCCATGCGCCGGATGCGCCCGGGCTCGTAGAGCTCCACCGAGATCACCGAGGCCACCACGCCGAGCGTCTTGCCCCAGCCGACGATGCCGGCGATC
>JBOIEI010000034.1:0-2841 GCA_050741055.1 Burkholderiales bacterium
CGACCGCGGCTGCCTGTGCTGCGCGCTTCGCAGCGATCTGGCCGAGCAGCTCGACGACTTGTACACGCGCAGGCTGCGCAAGGAGCTGCCGGCGTTCCGGCGCGTAGTGATCGAAACGACCGGCCTTGCCGATCCCGCTCCCATCCTGCAAACGCTCGTTGCCGAACCGATGCTGGCCGCGCTCTACCGGCTGGACGCGGTCGTGACCACGGCCGATGGGCAACTCGGCGTGCAGGAGCTGGAGCGGCATTTCGAATCGGTCAAGCAGGCGGCACTGGCCGATCGCATCGTCGTCACCAAGGCCGATATCGCGACCGAAGCGGCATTGCAACTTCTGGAATCCCGGTTGCGCGAGCTGAATCCGGCCGCGCCCATCGTGCGTTCGCGCAACGGCGACATCGATCCGGCTTCGATCCTCGACGTCGGCTTCGATGCGGCAGGGCGCGATCCCGGGCGGGTCGACGGCTGGCTGCGCTCGGAGCGCTATCGACCCGTTTCCGCGCACCCGCCGGTGATTCCCGGTAACAGCCCGGTTCACGATCGCCGCATCCGGTCTTTCGCAGTGACCTTCGATGAGCCGGTTTCCGGTTCGGCGCTTTGGCGAGGATTGGAGACGCTCATCGAGCATCATGGCGAGCAGCTGCTGCGCGTGAAAGGCATCGTGAACGTGCGCGCTCAAAGCGTGCCGCGCGTGATCCATATCGTGCAGCACGTGCTCTATCCGGTGTTGACCTTGCCGGGCTGGCCGAGCGAGGATCGGCGCACGCGCCTGGTGTTCATCGTCCGCGATCTGGAGCAAGCGCAGGTGCTCGAGCCACTGCAGCAGGCATTGGCCGCCGGCTGAACCCGTGTGCAGCGGCGCTCAACCGGCGCCGTCGGTGCGATTCACCTCGACCGTCACATGACGGATTTCAGGGATCTGCGCGAGCATGCGCTTGAATGCTTCGGCCGACAGGTCGGCGTGGGTGACGATGGTCGCGATGCACGCGTAGGCATTCATGCCGATGCGCCACACGTGCAGGTCGGCGACATGGGTGCGCGGGTTCGCTTCGAGCAGCGTGCGGACGCGATCGACCAGCGGACCGGTATCTTCGGCATCGAGCAGCACGCGGCCCGAGCGGCGCATGAGGCCAGCCGACCAGTGCGCGATCACCACCGCTCCGACCAATCCCATGGCCGCATCGAGCGCGACCCAGCCAAAAATCTTTCCCCCGAGCAGCGCGGCGATCGCAAGCAGCGAAGTGAGTGCGTCCGCCAGCACGTGCAGGTAGGCAGCGGCGAGGTTGTGATCGTGGTGATGCCCCGCATGCGCGTGCTGATGATTCCCATGCGCGTGCGGACGCTCGCGCAGGATCCAGGCACACGCGAGGTTGACCGCCAGGCCGATCGCCGCGATCACAAGCGCCTGGTCGAAATGCACCGCGACGGGATCGATCAGGCGCGCAATCGACTGGATTGCCATGACCAGCGCCACCCCGCCGAGCAGCAGCGCGCTGCTGTAGCCCGCGAGCGGACCGATCTTGCCGGTGCCGAAGGTGAAGTGGGCATGCCCCATGAACCGGCGCGCGGCGACGTAACCGAGCACGGAGATCGACAGCGCGGCGGCGTGCGAGCCCATGTGCCAGCCATCGGCCACCAACGCCATCGAGCCGAACGCGTAGCCGCCGATCAGCTCGGCCAGCATGGTGACGAGCGTGATGCCGATCACCCACCACAGCCGCTTCTCGGCATGGCGCTCGCCGGCATGCCGGAAGTCGTGCGGCTGGCGCCAACGCGAGAGCGAATCGTTCATGCGATCTTCCAGGGCAGCGGCGCGACGCGGCGCCGCGCAAAGCAGTAACGCGCGAAGAGGCACCGCGCGACCGAGACGACCTCGATGGTAGCGCGAGACGCCCTGGTCCGTTGCCGCGCGTATAATCGCAAGGCGCTCGTTTAACGCGCGTCTCGCGCTCGGTTCCACGCGCGTCTCGCGCTTGATTCCCGCCGCACCCATCGGACCATGACCCAATCCACAGGCTTGCACGGCACTACCATCCTGAGCGTCCGGCGCGGCGCGCGCGCCGCGATGGGCGGGGACGGCCAGGTCACGCTCGGCAACGTCGTGGTCAAGGCGAGCGCCCGCAAGGTACGCCGCCTCTACCACGAGCGGATATTGAGCGGGTTCGCCGGGGGCACGGCCGATGCCTTCACGCTGTTCGAGCGCTTCGAAGCCAAGCTGGAGAAGCATCAAGGCAACCTGCTGCGCTCGGCGGTGGAATTGGCCAAGGACTGGCGTACCGATCGCATCCTGCGCCGCCTGGAAGCGATGCTGGCGGTTGCCGACCGCGAAACGTCGCTCATCATTACCGGCAGCGGCGACGTGCTGGAGCCCGAGTTCGGCATCGTTGCCATCGGCAGCGGCGGCCCCTACGCCCAAGCGGCAGCGCGCGCGCTGCTCGACAGCACCGATCTCGCCCCCGACGAGATCGTGCGGCGCGCGTTGGCGATCGCGGGGGATCTTTGCATCTACACCAATCAGCAGCACGTCGTCGAATCGCTCGAGTAGCCCGCACTGGATCGCCAAGATGTCCGGGATGACCCCGCAGGAAATCGTTCACGAGCTGGACAAGCACATCATCGGCCAGGCGGCGGCCAAGCGCGCGGTTGCGATCGCGCTGCGTAACCGCTGGCGCCGGCAGCGCGTGGAAGAGCCCTTGCGCCAGGAGATCACGCCCAAGAACATCCTGATGATCGGGCCCACCGGCGTGGGTAAGACCGAGATCGCGCGGCGGCTGGCCAAGCTCGCGGAGGCGCCCTTCATCAAAGTGGAGGCCACCAAGTTCACGGAGGTCGGCTACGTCG
>JBOIEI010000035.1:0-3872 GCA_050741055.1 Burkholderiales bacterium
TGCCCGTGGCTTGCGCCGTCACTTGCAGCGTGCACGCGCGTTCCAGGTAATACAGGTCGTCGAAGGCTTGCGCGACGGAGGGCCCGCGGACGATGACGCCGTGATTGGCCAGGAACAGCACGTCGGCCGCGTGCAGTTTGTCGGCAAGGCGCTTTCCTTCGTCCGCATCGAGCGCGAGGCCGTTATAGGCGTCTTCGTACGCTACGCGCCCATGAAAGCGCAGCGCGTTCTGGCTGACCCATTCCAGCCGCGTCTTTTCCAGCACCGTCAATACGGTCGCATACGGCATGTGGGTATGCATGACGCACGCGGCGTCGGGCAGCGCGCGATGGATGGCGCAGTGGATGCAAACGGCCGTCGGCTCGACCGCATGGCGGCCTTCGATCACCTGGCCATCGGCCGCGACCACGAGCAGATCGCCCGCGGTGATCTCCGACCAGTGCAACCCTTGCGGATTGATGAGGAAACGGTCATGCGCGCCCGACAGCCGCAGGCTGAAATGGTTGCACACGCCTTCGTGCAAGCCATAGCGCGCCGCCCAGCGCAGCGCGCAGGCGAGCTCCAGGCGGGCCTGGACGAGGGCGAACGCATCCGTCATGGCGATTCTCCGTGCATCAGCTCAGCACGAGCGTGCGCATTTCGGCCGGCCGCGGCAGGCTGTCCGCGCGAAAACGCAGGAACTTGATGCCGAGGGTGCGCAGCGTCTCGGCTCGCTTCTGCTCGTCCGGCGCGCGCGGCATGGCGGCCGCATACACCACCATCGCGGCCACCGGCACGAGGTCGTTGCGGCACACCACGCAATCGATGCGCTGGTGCAGCAGCTCGCGCAGGCGCGGATCGCGATCGAGGGCTTCGTCGCCGTCCGGGAGATCGAGCAGATCGATCATGCGCGTATTGGCCATGACGATGTGATCGGGCACGGCGGCGCGCAAAATGAGGTATAGAAGCCGCTGCGGATCGGTGAGGAAGCGAGGCCGCCGCAGCGCGACGAGGGAGGGCGCCGGCGGCGCATCGGGCTCGGCGATGCTCGACGCGGTTGCCGCCGCCTGATCAGCCCCGCTTCGGCGGGGCATTTCGTTCCCAGCGGCCGTCACCGGCGCAGCCGTGGTGGTCTCGACCTTGGGCGCGGCGCCTCTTCCATGCATCGCGGCGAGCAGCAGGGCAGCACGCTCTTCCGAGCGCGCCCGATGCGCGCCCCGCGCCCGGCGCACCGCCAGCGCGACGTAGGCGATCGCGGCAAGCACGATGACGATTGAAAGTATTGTCCAGAGCATGGCGGATTATGCGGCGTTGCGCAGATCGATGTCCGTCGCTGCCGCGCGGACGGTCTCTGGCCGCCGATGTGCGGCCGCCGGCGGAGTGTGACGATTCGCCCGCGCTTGCGCGCAGGGCACGCGAGCTGTCAGATGCGGCACAGGATCTCTGCCCCGCGCAGCAGCGTCTCGTCGCTCTTGGCGAAGCAGAATCGCAGCACCTTCTCGTAGCGCGGGTTGGCGTAGAACACCGACACCGGGATCGAGGCGAGTCGATGTTCCCGGGTCAAGCGCACGGCAAGATCCGTATCGCGCTCCTCGCTCACCGCCTCGTAGCCGACGCACTGAAAGAACGTGCCGCGGCTCGGCATGAGCGTGAAGCGCGAGGCGGCGATGCCGGCGCGGAACAGGTCGCGCTTCGCCTGGTAGAACGCGGCGAGCTCCAGGTACGGCGCCGGGTCGCGCATGTATTCGGCGAACGCGTACTGGACCGGCGCGCAGGCGACGAAAGCATTGAACTGGTGCACCTTGCGAAATTCCGTCATCAGCTCGCGCGGCGCGCACACGTAGCCCATCTTCCAGCCGGTCACGCTGTAGGTCTTGCCGAACGAGGAGACGAACAGGCTTCGTTCCGCCAGACCGGGGAAGCGCGCCACGCTCTGGTGGCTCACGCCGTCGAATACGATGTGCTCGTAGACCTCGTCGCTCACCACCACGATGTCGGTATCGCGCAGCAAATTCTCCAGCATGCGCATGTCTTCGGCCGAGAACACCGTGCCAGTCGGGTTGTGCGGGGTATTGAGCACGACCATGCGCGTGCGCGGGGTGATCGCGGCCTGCACCTTGCGCCAGTCGACGTGATAGTCGGGAAGCTCCAGCGGGACGAACACCGGCTTGCCGCCTGCGGTCGAGATCGCGGGCTCGTAGCTGTCGTACGCGGGCTCGAACAGGATCACTTCGTCGCCGGGGCGGATGAAGGTCGCGACCGCGGTGAAGATGCCGTAGGTGGCGCCCGGGACGACGGTGATTTCTTGTTCCGGATCGTAGCCCAGCCCGTAGAGCTCAAGCATCTTCTCGCCGATGCGTTCACGCAGCACCGGAACCCCGGCCATCGGCGGATACTGATTGAGCCCGGAGTTGATCGCCTTGGTGAAGAGGTCGCGCAGCGCCTTGGCACAGTCGAAGTCGGGAAATCCTTGCGACAGATTGATCGCGTCGTGTTCCAGGGCAAGACGCGACATCACCGTGAAGATGGTGGTGCCGATGTGCGGCAGCTTCGAATCGACAGGTCGCGGAAACTTCGGCATTGCGCGGCTCGGCCTTAAGCAGGTGCTGGATTATAGCGAGCCGAACGATTTTCCTCAGGGCGCCGGTATCCGGCACGCCTGCGCGGTTCCGGCGCAGCGACGAGCGCTCGAGCCTCGCTCATGCGAGCCGGCAGGTCAGAGCGTGCGCAGGTGCTCCAGCATCCGGTCGCGTTGCGCTTGATCAGGCAACCGGCCGCGTCCCGCGCCCAGGTTGTCCTTCATGTGAGCGACCAGCCGTGTGCCGGGGATGACGCAGGTGACCGCGGGATGGCCGAGGATCCACTTGAGGAAGAATTGCGCCCAGCTCGTGCAATCGAGCTCGGCCGCCCACGCGGGCAGGGCCTTGCCCTTCACGCGCGGAAACAGCTCGCCTTGCGAAAATGGCCGGTTGATGATCACGCCCAGTCCCAACTCGGCGGCCAGTGGCAGCAGCCGTTGCTCGGCTGCGCGCTCGGCCATCGAGTAGTTGAGCTGCACGAAGCCGAACTCGCGGGTGCGCATGACGCTCATCAGCTCGTCGTAGGCGCCCGAGTGGTAATGCGTGATGCCCAGGTGACGGATGCGCCCGGATGACTGCCAGGCTTTCATGGTTTTCAGCTGCGTGCGCCAGTCGACCAGGTTGTGCACCTGCATGAGATCGATGCGCGGCGTGCGCAGTAACTTGAGCGACGCCTCCATCTGCACAATGCCGGCCGCCTCGCCGCGCGTCCAGACTTTGGTGGCGAGGAAGAGCGAATCGTGCAGTTGCGCTTGCGCTGCAAGATCGCCGACCACGCTTTCGGCGTGCCCGTACATCGGCGAAGAATCGACCACGCTGCCGCCGCCTTGCACGAGCGTGCGCAGCACTTCCTGCAGCTCCGTACGCTCGGGCGCATTGCGGCCGACGTCGAACGTCTGCCAGGTGCCGACGCCGACGCTGGGCAACGCCACGCCGGCCGCTGCCGCGGTTCGTGCGATCAACGTATTTCCCGCGTTATTTCCCGCGTTATTTCCCGACTGTGCCATCGAGCTCGCAGCCGCAACGGTGACGCCGCCGCCCAGCCAGCGGAGCAGCCGCCGACGAGTGAATCGAAAGGGTTTCACTCGCGCCGATGATACACTCGTGCGCCGCGCCCGAGCCAACCCGACGCTCGGGCATCGCGCCCGAGCCAACCCGCGGCTGGCGTGAAGTCGCAAGCGAGCCGCCATGTCCGTGATGGGTTGGATCAATCGCAACATCCTGAGCCTCGGGCGCGAGATGCGGCTTTCCTATCTGCCGCCGCTCATGGTGTACATGGCGGCCGGTGTGTCCGGCTTGACCGGCATCGTCGGC
>JBOIEI010000036.1:0-5760 GCA_050741055.1 Burkholderiales bacterium
GGTTCGATGCTATCGTCATCGGCGATCCGGAAGACACGGTGCCGCGTCTGGTCGACGATTTCGCCCGCGCCAACCTGCAGCCGGTGTACCGCTCGCGCGGCTACCGTCCGGCTGCCGTGCCCACGCCGAAAGTCGAATTGATGGCCGAGCAGCAGCTTCTGCCGCTCGGGCTCGAAGCCACCCGAGGCTGCAATTTCGCCTGCGACTTTTGCGCCCTGACCGCTGCCGGCACCCGCTTCGAAACCCGGCCGGCCGGCCACGTGGTCCGCGATCTGATCGCGATGCGCGCGGCGCTCGGCGCGCGCGCGCGCTGGCCGCGCAATGCCAGGGTGATCTTCTACGACAACAACATCGGCGGCAATCCGCGCTATCTCGCGAGCCTCGCGCAGGCGCTCTCGCGCCTCGACATCCGCTGGGGGTCGTGCATCACCTTCAACGCCGCCGACGACGAACAGCTCATCGCGACGCTCGCGCGCTCCGGCTGCCGCTATCTCTACGTCGGCCTCGAAAGTTTCAACGCACGCACCTTGCGCAGCATGAACAAGCGCCAGAACGCGATCGCCCGCACCCACGCCATGATCCGGCGCTGTCACCGGCTAGGAATTCTGCTCGATGCCGGCCTCATGCTGAGCCCGCTCGAGGACGACCTCGAGTACGTGCGCGCCATCCCCCGCCTGCTGGACGAAAGCGGCTTGAAGGTGCCGAGTTACATCTGTTTCGAGACGCCGATTCCCGGCACGCCGCACTTCCACAAGCTGGCCGCGTCGAAGACGCCCGCGCTGCTGCCCAATGCGCTGCTGCGCGACTTCAACACCTACACCCTGGTCACGCGGCCGCGGCATGCGCCGGCAGCGGAATTCATCGCCGCCTACAAGGCACTCATCGCGGAAGTTTTCGCGCCGGCACGGCGCGCGCGCAAGCTTGCGCACGATGCGGGCAGGCTGCTCCCCGACGGCGGCTGGTTCGCCTGGGCGCTCGATTGCGCCGCGCAGTACTGGAACGCCTACCGGCCCGATCCCGATCGAACCTATCTCGCCGGCAGCGATCGGGCGCCGCCCGAGGCCGAACGTATCCCGTTCGCTCCGGACGACTTCCGCGACCAGGACGAGCTCGAGGCGATCATGAAACCCTGGGCCGTAGCCGATTGCAACGGATTCGTATTGCCGCAGTGGCTGGGCGCGACGCCGGTGCACGAGCGCAAGCGCCGGGTACTGATCGCCTGACGATACCCATCAGGCGAGCACCCAGTACGCGGCCAGTGCCGTGCAGGCCAGCCAGAACAAAACGATCACGATGGCCGCCGTCCGGCCGCTCGGCTGTTCGCGCGCGGCTTCCGCGGCGGCGCGATGTTCCGCGAGCACCTCCCGCGGGATCAGCCGCACCGCCAGCCACACGCCCAGGGGAACGAGCAGCAGATCGTCCAGATAGCCGAGCACCGGGATGAAATCCGGGATGAGGTCGATGGGCGAGACTGCGTAGGCCACGACTGCGAGCGCGAGCCACTTCGCATACCACGGCGTGCCCGGATCGCGTGCGGCGAGCCAGAGCGCGTGCACGTCGCGCAGGATGCGGTGAGCCCGGCCCTGCAGGTGCGCGCGCAAGCCGATCTTCGTCTCCGATCTCATCTGCGCTCGGCGCCCGGCTTTGCGATCTCCCGTTGCAAGCGAATCGCAGCGCATGCCGTCCACTCCGCGCTCGTCATCGCGAGAGCAGGGGCAGAACCTGGTTCAGCAGCGGACATCCGTCGCGCAGCCGGCGGCAGTTCTCGATCGCGATGTCGAGACTGCGCGCCAGCGTCTCCGGCGTGAGCCACGCCACGTGCGGCGTCATCACCACGTTGTCGAGTCGTGCGAGCGCGAGACCGGCTCCGGCCGGCTCGACGGCCAACACGTCCATGCCCGCAGAGCGGAGCCGCCCCGACTGCAGCGCCTGCACCAATGCCGGCTCGTCGACCAGAGCGCCGCGGGCCGTATTCACGAGCACCGCGCCGGGCTTCATGCGTGCAAGGGCGGCTGCGTCGATCATGCGCTCGGTTTCCGGGCTCAGCGGCACGTGCAACGATACGATGTCGGCTGCCGCAAGCAGCTCCGACAAGGAAACGAATTCTCCGATCGCTTCCCGTTTTCGGCTTCGGGCCGTGTACAGCACCTTGGCGCCGAGCGACTGCAATACCGGTGCGAGCCGGCGCGGCACCTCGCCATAGCCGACCAATCCGACGCTACTGCCACCGATCTCTCCGACCGGGTCGAGGCTTTCCGGCGAAAGCGCCCAGCCCCGACCTTCGCGCGTGGCGCGATCGAGCAAGGGGATGCGGCGCAACGCGGCGAGCATGAGGGCTAGGGCCATCTCGGCCACCGCCTGACTGTTCGTTCCCGGCATGTTGGCGACGGCGATACCGCGAGCGCGCGCCGCATCGAGATCGATCGTGTTCACGCCCACCCCGATCTTCTGGATCAATCGCAGCCGCGGCGCGGCCGCGATCATCGCCGCGCTGACCGGCGTCAGCACGTGCAGGAGCACTTCGGCATCGCGCACCTCGCGACGCAATGCGCCTTCGTCGCTCTCGTCGACGATCGCAACCGCCAACCAATCGGGCGCCGCGGCGAGCAGCTGCTGTCGAAATGCCGGGCTGGCGGGGAAGTGCAGGACCGTCTTCATGGCGTTCGCTCGCGCGGCGCGAGGACGCTACGTCCGGCATAACGGGCAGCCGGACCGAGCGCCTGCTCGATACGCAGGCCCTCGTTCCACTTCGCCATCCGCTCGGAGCGCGTAAACGATCCGACCTTGAGCTGGCCGCAGTTCCAGCCCACCGCCAGATGCACGATGCTGGCATCTTCGGTTTCGCCCGAGCGCGCCGACACGATCGTTGCGAAACCGTGCGCCCGCGCGGCCACCAACGCTTCCTTCGTTTCGGTGATGGTTCCGGCCTGGTTGGGCTTGAGCAGCACGGCGTTGCACGCGCCCGCCCGGGCCGCCTGTGCGATGCGCTCGGCGTTGGTCACCAGGTAGTCGTCGCCGATGATCTGCACGCTCGCACCGGCCGCGCGCGTGAAGGCTTGCATGCCACTTGCATCGTCTTCCGCCACCGGGTCCTCGATTGAAACGATCGGATAACGTCCGAGCCATGCCGAAAGCTGGTCGAGCCATTCGCCGCCATCCAGCTCGCGCCCCTCCAGTCCCAGCCGATAGCGGCCGTCACGGCCGAATTCGGATGCTGCGATATCGAGCGCGATGGCGACCTCGCCGTTGCGGTAACCCGCGGCCTCGATCGATTGCGCCAGAGCCGCCAGCGCCTCCTCGTTGGAATCGAACTGCGGCCACCAACCCCCCTCGTCGGCCACGCCGGCCCGGCGCCCCCGCCGCTCCATCCAGACACCGGCGTGGCGATAGACTTCGGCGCACATCACCAGCGCCTCGTCGAACGATGCGGCGCCCACGGGCATTACGAGGAAATCCTGGATGTCGACACGGCGGCCGGCGTGCGCGCCCCCGCCGAAGATCTGGATCTGCGGCAGCGGCAGCGTGACCTCGCCGTCTCCCGCGAGATAGCGCCACAACGGCTGCCCGGCCGCAGCGGCAGCCGCCTGCAGCACCGCGCACGAGGTCGCGATCGTGGCGTTGCCGCCCAGGCGCGCCTTGTTCGGCGTCGCGTCGAGCGCGATGAGCACCCGGTCGACGCCTTCCTGGTCGATTGCGTCCAATCCCTGCAGCGCCGGCGCGATCGTGGTGGTCACGTTCCGCAATGCGTGCGAGACGCCGAATCCTCCCAACGCCTCGCCGCCGTCGCGCAGATCGACCGCTTCGTGCGTGCCGCGGGAGGCCCCGGCCGGCGCCATGCCGCGGCCGCGTGCGCCGCATGCCAGCGCCACCTCCGCTTCGATCGTGGGCCGCCCACGCGAGTCCCAGATCCGGCGGGCCGTGACGCGTTCGATTTTCGTGCTCATGCTGCGCTACGCTCGGCCCAAAGTTCGCGGATGGCACCGAGCCGCTCCGCCGGCGCGGCCAACAACCGGCGCGCAAACGTTCGCACCCGCGCGCGCTGCGCCTCGTCCGTCAGGTATTCCACCGGCGATTTGCCATCCACCCGCGCGAGCAGCATGCCGGCGAGCAATCGGCACGCGCGTGCTTCCAGCGCTGCCGGCGGCTCCCACGCCACGCCGGCGAGATAGGCAGCGACGAACGCATCGAAGCAAGCCAGATAATCGGCGCGGTACGTCGGACGCCACAGGCACTTCAACAGCAGGTGCGTCAGGCAGAATGCCGCGTCGAATGCCGGATCGCCGTACCACGCGCATTCCGCATCCAGCAGCACCGGCCCGCCGGGTCCCACCAGGATGTTCTTCGGGCTCACGTCGCCGTGCACCAGTGCCAGTCGCGTCGCCGCGGTGGTCTCGATCAGCGCCAATAGCGCCGGCGCGCAATCGGGATTGGTTTCGGCGGCCGCGGCGAAATAGGCCGACAGGCGCAGGGCGCGAAACGCCGTATCGTCGGCGAATCGATGTGCGATGTCGGCACGGCCCGCGGTCGCCGCCTGGATACAGGCCAAGGTGGAAGCAACCGCAGCGGCCGTCTCGGCGCGCGCACAGCCCTCGCGCAGCTGATGCTTCCATATCGGGTAGGTCTCGGGCGGCAGGTAGCCCATCGCAAACGCGCGTGCGACCGGATCTTCGCCCAGG
Organism: Burkholderiales bacterium; assembly: GCA_050741055.1. Lineage (GTDB taxonomy): Bacteria > Pseudomonadota > Gammaproteobacteria > Burkholderiales > WYBJ01 > WYBJ01. The sequence continues at coordinate 4,677 of JBOIEI010000036.1, forward strand.
ATTTGCGGGACCGCGGCGGGTGCCACTTGGGCGGCGACCCGGATCCAGGCGACTTCGGCCGCATTGCGCTCGACCGGCGCGAACCAGGTGGCAGCCACCTTCAGGCGCGGCAGCGCGCGCTTGACGCACACCGGCCCGCGCGCGGTGTCGGCGCGCACGATCCTGGACGAGACACCGCCCTCAAGCTCCGTCAGCGGAGGCGACTCGTGCGCATCGACCAGCCCCATGCGCTGGAGCGACGCCACGATGTCGGCACCCTCGCGTGCACCATCCACCGGCTCGTGCGTATCGCCGCCACGCGACTGAGCATCCGGTCGATCACGCATCTCCATGGTCCCGTCCCAGAAACGACGCCCTCTCAGTAGATAACACACGGACGATTCGAGCAAGATCGGGGACAGCCTGGCTGCGTGATCCGGGCGGCTGGAACCCATCCGGGCCGACGGTGCGGGCTCAATCCGCATGCCGATACGCCGAGCGAACGGCGAAAGCAAAAAGTCCCTTGGTCCGGGAGGACCAAGGGACTTTTGTCGGCGCAGCAGGCCTACTCGTCGCGACCGTAGTGAATGCGCCGGTAGGGGATGCTCGGCACGGTACGCGAGATGCGCACGTCGATCACCATGGGGCCGGGCTTGGCGACCCATTCTTTCACCGCCGTGCGCAGCTGGTCGTTGTGCGTCACCAGCGATCCACGCCCGCCCATCGCGACCGCCACCGCGCCCAGATCGGGCGTCGGAATGACCGAGGTCATGGCATCCATCTTCTTCGCATCGAGCTTGTAATACTCGGCGCCGAGACACTGGTTGTTCATGACCACCACCAGCAATGGCATCTTGTAGCGCACCGCCGTTTCGAACTCGGCCAGGTGCATCAGGTAGCTCGCATCGCCGTCGATCAGGCACAGGGGGGTGTTGTCGGAGGCGACGATCGCGCCCATCGCCGCCGGCAGCATCTGGCCGATGCAACCGAAGAAATGGCCCGCCTGCGTGATGGCGCGCGGACGCGTCATCAGCATGCTGGAGATGCCCGAAGTCATGCCGCTGCCGGAGAGCACGCCCACGCTCGGCGGCAGCAGCTCTTCGAG
>JBOIEI010000037.1:0-1754 GCA_050741055.1 Burkholderiales bacterium
GGATGGTTCTTGTTACTCAGCAGCGGGGCATCAGGGACGGCGTTCGCCGTCAATTTCTAAGCCTTCGAGGGGCACCCTGTCGGGGTCGTCGTTGCCGCCGGTGAAATCGAACTTGATGCGCCCGCTCCAGCGCGCCGCCGCGGGCGGCAGCCCTGGCGCCAGGAGCGGCGTGAAATCGAATGGCTTCGCATTCATTTGGCGAGCCCCAATTTGCTCAATACGAAGGTGCTCAGTTTGTGCAGCTTGGCCAACCAGGATGCGAACATCACTCGATACGGATATTGCTTTCCTTGACGACCTTGACCCAGCGCTCGTAGTCCTTCCTCGCGCGTTCCGCGAGTCGGACCGGTGAGCCCCCGGAAGCAGCCATGCCCTGCTTGTCGAGTCACTTCTTGATGTCGCTCCATATAGCCGCGAAATTCCTGAGCAATGCTGCCGACTGGATCCAGTCCCTGTGCCTTCAATCGATCGGCAAGATCGGTCGCTTTCAACGCGTGCACGAGCGCAAATCCTCCTGCAGAGCTCCCGTTTCACTGGATGCGCGCGCCCGAAACCTGGATGATCTTGCCCCATTTCGCCAGCTCGGACTTCACATACTCGCCGTACTGCTCGGGCGTGCGCTCGACCCGTTCGATCGCGAGCGCGACGTAGCGCTCCTTCATCTGCGGGCTCGCCATGATCTTCTGGATCTCGGCGTGCAGCCGCTCGATGATCGCGCCCGGCGTGCCGGCGGGGGCGAGCACGCCGTACCAGCCAGCGAGATCGTAGCCGGGGACCGACTCGGCAATGGCCGGGATATCGGGCAGCAGCGGCGAGCGCTTCGCGGTGGTGACGCCGAGCGCGCGCAGCCTGCCGGTCTTGATGTAGGGGGCGAAGGGCGGCATGTCGGAGAACAGGAGCTGCACCTGGCCCGCGAGCAGGTCCGGCAGCGCGGGCCCGACGCCCTTGTAGGGCACGTGCAGCATGTCGATCTTGGCGAGGTACTTGAGGTACTCGGCGCACAGATGCAGCGAGCTGCCGTTGCCGGAGGAGGCGTACACGATCTTGCCCGGATGCGCATTGGCGAGTGCGACGAGCTCCTTCACGTTGCGCGCCGGCAGCGACGGATGCGCGGCCAGCACGATCGAAGCACTCGCTACCTGCGCCACCGGAGCGAAGTCGCGCACGATGTCGAAGGAGAGGTTCGGATAGAGCCCGGGGCTCACTGCCGTGGAACTGGTCGAGCCGAACACGAAGGTGTAGCCGTCGGGGGCCGAGCGGGCGCCCGCCTCGGTGCCGATCGTGCCGCCCGCGCCCGTGCGGTTCTCGACGATGAATTGCGTGCCGAGCGCCTCGCTCAGACGCTGCGCATAGAGGCGGGCGATGATGTCGGTCGTGCCGCCGGTGCTGAACGGGACGATGAGCCGCACCGGCCTGGAGGGCCAGTCTTGCGCGACTGCATGCATGCACACTGCAAGGAGCGACGCGCACGTCGCGACGACGGTGGCTCGGATCATGTCCCCTCCTTTGTTGTCTCACGGCAATCCTGACACGGCGGCTGCGTTCGTACAACCGTGCGCCTGCCATCGCTTCGGCTGCGTGCGTCCCAGGACGAGCAGGATCGCGGTGCTAGAATGGCTCGCATCTGCATCGATCCCGCGTCGCGCCCGTTTTCAGGAGATCCGCAATGCAGGCGGCCAGCTACGGTCCCTTTCCCTACGTCCCGATCAACCGCCGCAAGCCGTGGAAGTGGCCCAACGGCGCACGGCTCGCAT
>JBOIEI010000038.1:0-3546 GCA_050741055.1 Burkholderiales bacterium
CGAGTCCATCCTGCCCATGCGCGTGCGCGGCTTCGTCTCGGTGATCGGTTCGCGCGCGCTCGACGCGCCGTACGAGTGGAGCGCTTGGGTCAACTGGGCGCTCGGAGCAGGCGTTTCACAGGAGACGGTGGACGACGTGCGCGAGGGTAGGGCGCCGCGCAACCTGACGGCGGAGGACAGGCTCGTCTCCGATTTCTTTACGCAGCTCATCTCGGGCAACCACCGCGTGAACGAGGCGACTTTCAAGGCCGCGTTGGATCACTTCGGCCGGCAGGCTCTGGTGGAGCTGGTGGTGACGATCGGCTACTTCGCCCTGATCGCGCTGCCGCTGAATGCCTTCGAGATCGAGATGTCGCCGGAGCAGATGCGTAACCGCAAGCCGTTCGCGCCGCTGCCGGTTGACGGCATGCCGTGGCGCGGCGACGATTCCGCAAGCCGCACCGTTCCGCCGATTTCGGGCACGACCGCCAAGCCGCGCATTGCGCTCCTCGCCGGACACGACGATGTTGCGCCCGAGCATCAGCACTTCGTCGATCGCATCGTGCTCACGCGCGGCTGGCTCTCCGGCGCGTTCCAGGCTCTGCTGCACTCGCCAGACGTCGCGGCGCGCATCGCCAACATCGGCGATTTCGTCCTCTACCACTCGGTCCTGCCGCCGGCAGTCCAGACGCTCGCCTGCCTCATCGCGGCGCGCGAGCTCGACTGCAACTACGCATGGGATGCGAGCGTGCGCCGCGCCCGCGTCGCCGGCGTGAACGATGGTCTGATCGCGGCTCTCGAGCACGGTGAGCCGGTCGCCCCGCTCGCCGGAGAGCACAACGTCATTTTCGAGTTTTGCCGCCAGCTGCTGCGCGGCAATCACCACGTAGCCGAAGACACCTACCAGGCGACGGTGCAGAAGCTCGGGATCGCGGCAACGGTGCAGCTCGCCGTGACGGTCGGCTACGTCGTGATGATGAGCCTGGTCGCGAATGCTTTCGACGTGTCGCCCGTGGGCGAGGATTCGAAGCCTGCGCTGTAGTCGCGTCGCGTTCCGCGGCATGCGCGGCAGGACCCGGCCATGGCCGAAAGCGTGTCAGGCGGATTTACCGGTTCCGCAGTATGATTGACGCGATCATTACCGAAGCTGTGCGGGTGATTGCAGGGTCGCACTCGCGTCGATTCCAAACCAGTCACAGGAGGGCATCATGGCGGTGACCAAGCTGGCGAGCAGGCAAGCAAAAAAGCAACCGTCGGTGAAGGACCGGGTCAGCGAAGCCGAGTGGCAGGTGCGCACCGACCTCGCCGCCGCCTATCACTTGGCCGTCATCTACGGTTGGACGGACATCATCCTCACGCATTTCTCGGCCCGTGTGCCGGACGCCGACAACCAGTTCTTGCTCAATGCCTACGGCTTGATGTTCGACGAAGTCACTGCGTCCAACCTCGTGAAGGTGGATGGCGAGGGCAACATCCTCGAAGACATCACCGGGCTTGGCATCAACCAGGCCGGGTTCGTCATCCACGGTTGCGTTCATGCCGTGCGGCCCGACGCCCATTGCGTCCTGCATACGCATACGCGGGCGGGCATCGCGGTCTCTGCGATGAAGGAAGGGCTGCTGCCGTTGAGCCAGCATTCGACTCGCATCGTGGCGGAAGTCACCTATCACGACTACGAGGGCATCGCGCTGGATATGGACGAGCGCGAGCGCCTTGCCCGCGACCTGGGGCCGAGCCGCCGCTGCATGGTGCTCAGGAACCACGGGCTACTAACGCTGGGCGCGACCGTGCGCGATGCCTTCATGCTCATGTACAACTTCGAGCAGTCGTGCCGCATCCAGGTCGACGCGATGGCGGCCGGCCGCGACCGGGTCACCCTTATTTCGCAGGCGACGGTCGATCGCACGCACGCCCAGGTCAACCGGCCGCGCGAGCACCGCGACTGGCCGGCGCTGCTGCGCATGCTCGATCGGCGCCAGGCGGACTTTCGCAGCTAGCCGAGCGCGGGCGCGCGGGCTTACAGGGGCGTCACGCGATCGGCACGGCGGCAATCACGTCGATCTCGATCAGAAACTCCGGTTCCGCCAGGCGGCTCACGACGAGCAGCGTGTTTGCCGGCGGCGCTGCGAGCGTCTTGAAGCGCTCGAAGCGCACTTCGCGCAGCGCCGCGATATTCGCGGCGTCGGTAAGATACGTCGTTGTCTTCACGACGTTGTCCCACTTTGCGCCGACGGACCGGAGCGCAATCTCGATGTTGTCGTACACGGTGTTTGCCTGCGCGCGCACGTCCGTGGCGTGCACGCGATAGTGCGCGTCGGCCGCCGTCTGTCCCGAAAGATAGATCATGCGCGCGCCCTGCACTTCCACGACTTGCGTCAGCCGCGGCGACTGCCACAGGCCAGGCGGATTGGAGTGGCGCAGACTGAATGACGTCATCGTGAGCTCCTTCGTTCGCCCGCGTAAATCCGCAATAGTCCGGTTTTATCTTATCTCCTCGTTTCGTGCGCTACGAGATCATCCCTTGCGGCCTCGCGCTGACTGCCGTTTGCCTTTGCGAGGACCTGATGCAAGGCGCTCTGTACCCCGCGCCTCGATCCAGCGCCGTGGCCGCGCCTGCGACCAAGCAATCGCGAGCCGGACTATTAGCGGTACTTGATGCCGGCCGCCTTGATCACCTTCGCCCACACCGCGCTTTCCTCGCGGATTTTCCGGTCGAACTCCTGCGGCGTCTTGTACACGATCTCGGTCGCGAGCTTCGACAGGGTGGACTCCAGCTCGGGCCGGCCGAGCGTGCGCTTGATCGCCTCGCTCAACTGGGCGACGACCGACGGCGGCGTGCCGCGCGGCGCCAGGAATCCGTACCAGCCGCCGGTCTTGAAGTCGAGCCCGGACGCCTCCTTGACCGTTGGCAGCTCCGGCAGCACCGCCGAGCGCTTCTCGCCGCCGACCGCGAGCGCGCGCACCCGCCCGTTCTTTATGAAGGCCAGCGTCGGCGGCAAGCCGTTGAACATCATGTCGACCTCGCCCGCCATCAGTGCAGTCATCGCCGGCGCCGCACCCTTGTAGGGGACGTGCACGAGGTCGATGCCGGCTGCGACCTTCAACAGCTCGCTCGCCATGTGGATGCCGACGCCGACGCCGCCCGAGCCGAAATTCAACCGGCCCGGCTGCGCCTTCGCGAGCGCGACGAGCTCCCTGACGGACTTCGCCGGCACGCTCGGATGCACCAGCAGCACGTACTGCGCTTCCGCCACCTGCGCGATCGGTACCAGATCGCGTTGCACGTCGTAGGGCGTGTTGGGATTGAGATTGGGCACGATCGCGAGCGGCCCGGAAAATCCGAACAACAGCGTATATCCGTCGGGCGGGGACTTGACCACCATTTCCGTGCCGATCAGGCCGGCAGCGCCGACGCGGTTCTCGACCACGAGCTGCTGGCGCAGCTCTTCCGAAAGGCGCTGGGATATCGCGCGGCAGATCACGTCCACCGGCCCGCCCGCGCCGGAGGGCGAGATGACGCGGATCGGCTTGCTCGGATACGCCTGTGCGAACCCTGCCGCGCTGAAC
>JBOIEI010000039.1:0-1501 GCA_050741055.1 Burkholderiales bacterium
GGGTGCATCCTCCGGCCGTACCTCGCGCACCGTCACGCGGCTGCCGTCGCGCAACACGGCCGCCAATGGCAACTTCGATTGCGATGGCGCGGTCAACGCAGCTCGCCTGCGGCTGCGCGCAAGAGCGCCGCTTGGGGTAAAAGCTCTGCGCGCGGAAAGTGCGCGAACACGAAGGTGCGGAATTCCGCAGGGGCATTCGGAATTGGTACCCGTGCAATCTGCACTTCCAGCGTCGCTCCCGGGGTGGTGCTGGCGTCGGGCAACAGGACATTCATGTTGTCGAGCCGTAGGCGGCGTTCCGATACCGAGAAGTGATCGGCCGGGTTCATCAGCGCGGCACACAGGCATTCGACCTGGTGATCGAGGTCCTGGTGACCGGCAGAGAGCGCTCTCAGATCCTGGTCGTTCACCGCGAGCTCCATCTGTACGCGTGCAAGCTCACCGAGCTGCGGGCTCACCCGCATGCCGAGGCCGCTGATGCCTGCGCCTTTCGCCTCCAGCAAACGCAGCCGCGTGCGCAGCAGCGCCCGCTCACGCTCGAGCAGCGAGCGCCGAGACTCGACCTGCGCTGCAGCTGCGATGGCGCTGAGCGCGAGCTGATCCACGATCCGCCGCTCGAGATCATTCCGCAGCTCAGACTCGGTCGCCGCACAGATGCGCACGCGATAGTCGGTGAAATTGATCGTCGTCTGAGCAACCTCCCCTCGCAGCACCCTCTCTTCCAAGGCGGAGCCGAGCACCCGGCGCTCGACCAGCTGCATGCTGAGCACCGCGCAGATATCCCGCGCGGCCGGGTTCGCCGTGAACCATTGCCTGACCTCGGGCGATCGGCTGAAGGTGCCCGTGACCTCCTTCGCGTTTGCAAACATGGCGCGGATGCAGGGATCGGACTGCCATGCCCCAGTGCTTGCTTCGCGCGCCGGCGCGGCGCCCGCGACCAGCTCGCCCGCATGATTCATTGCGTTGCGCACCGCGGGCATGAGCCGGCCCTTGTAGCGATGGGCGAAAACCAGACGCGGATTGGCGAGCTGCACGATGCGCGCGAGCGTGTCGGCCACCGCGGGATCCTTGCTTCCTGCACTGTCCTGGAAGTGTAAGCGCAGCCAGTCGAGGATACCCATGATCACTCCATCATGTCTCACGCGACGACGTCATTACCGATACTGTCAGCCGACGATCCTTCCAGAAGAGATTTTGCACCCGCGATTGAAGGTGCTGCAGCGCTGCCGAGCTAGCCGACTCGAACTTCACCATCGCCGCCGGCCGAGAGCCATCGCCGGGCACGTGGTCGATCGCGTCGTACGCTGGAAAACCGTATTTCACCAGCAGCGCCTTCAGTTCCTCGTCCGAGGTGTTCGGCGGAATGTTTCCAATCCACAACGTTGCCATCGCTCGTCTCCTGTCGCATCTATGCCATGATGTTGACGCCGCCGTCGACGTAGAGCGTCTCGCCAGTGAGCCGGCGCGCGAGCGGCGTGGCCAGGAACGCGCACGTGTAGCC
>JBOIEI010000040.1:0-2074 GCA_050741055.1 Burkholderiales bacterium
AGCGCACACAGGCGCACAGTGACATTGAACGCCGTTGACATCATTTCTTCCTCCTCCTTCATGCTTGGAGCAGCCAGGCAGCGCTCATGCTGGTTGCGTGCTGCGCGCCGCAGCCGCAAATCGAATGAAGCGACTGGCCCGAGCACGCGTGCTACGCCTCACCGATCCTCGATGAGCTTCGATACCGCCAGACTCTGGCCGCCGGCCGTGGGTAGGAACATCGACTTGCCGCCTGCGCCGCCGGCGACAATGACGATCAGGTCGCCCGGTTCGCGAATGATGGGGACCGTGGAGCTGTCGTCGTTGCGATCGACGAATTCGGGAAACCGCGGTCCCTTGGACTTGCCGCGGTTCTTGGCGAGTCCCCAGGGCTGGCGTGCGCGCTCGAATAGCGCCTCCTGCAGCTTGCGCTTGCTCCAACCCGCCGCGGCGATGTGCTGCGCATGTTCGATCCCGAGCGCGAGCACCGGCGTGCCCTGGGAATACAGATTGTTCACGCCCAGCGTCGCCATGCACGAGGCGAAGGTCAGCACGATCTCGTCCGGATCGGTCTGAACGTTCTCGGTCATGCTGTGCGGCGCCTCGGTGTTGACCACCGTCACCACGCTCTGCGCGCGCTCGAACCCGCGCGCCACGTGCAGCGGCTCCCAGGGATTCGCTTGCTCGTACTCCGCGATGCAGTAGGTGTACTTGCCGGGGTGGCCGGTCTGCGACGCGTCCACGCCCGGACCCGCGCCGCCGATGTTCATGAGCACCAGCCGCAGGGCGCGCCCGATGGTCGCATTTGCGCGCCAGCCGGGCCCGAACAGCCCCCGGCCGCAGTTGATGCGCAGGCGCTCGACCACCGGGCCATTGACGATCATGAGCGGTGCGCCGGCATGCGTCGTCGTTTGGCGGTGGGCCAGACCGTACTCGGGCTCGGATACGGCCTGCAGCGCCGCCACCACGACCGGCAGATACTCCGGGCGGCAGCCAGCCATCACCGCATTGACCGCGATCTGCTGCATGCTGGCCCGGCCCATGCGCGGGGCAACGACGCTGATCACCTCGTTCGGATCGCGCCACGGCATGCCGCCGAGCATCGCCTGCACCCGTGGCTGCGTAGGCGGCACGATCGGCAGGCCATCGCTCCACCCGCGCTGGTAGAAGTAGTCGTTGATCTGGTCGAACGCCGCGTGCGCTTCGACGATGGGTGGACAAGCGTGGTTCATGGCATGCGCCCGCGCCATTGCGGCGGCCGCTATCGGGGCATGAGGCCGCGAGGCAGAGGATACTGCCTGCCCTCGAATTCGCGGCTCAGCCCACCGGATTCCGTCGTCAGGACGCGCACGCATTCGTGCGCGACATCGCGTCCGGCCCGAACAATCCGGGCCTCATCGCGCTGGCCCACGGGATGGGGCACGACCACGATCGGCAGGCTCATGTGGCCGATACCTTCGGCGACGACTTGTGCCAACGGCGCGAATGCGGTGCTGATCACCGTTGCCGTCGGAATTCCGAGATCCTCCAGCGCGGCCGCGTCACGCGCGGTCCAGGGGGTCGAAGAGCCTCAATGGCCGACACCGGTGATCACCACGTCGCACTCTGCGGCCATCTCCTCGGCAAACGGCGAAGGAATGCCGAGATAGCTCTTGCGCCAGGTGCGGATGCTGGCACCGGGATGAAGCGCTCGCAGCGACTCGGCGATACCGCGCAGGACGACATCGGCGAATTCCTTGCAATTGTCGAGAATGCCGACGCGCGCGCCGTCGAGAGCGGGAATGCGCTGCGCAAGGCGCCGGGCAGGGACATCGGCCGTGCCGATCGGCACGCAGACCGGGATGCCGGCAATGTCGATCCGGCTGGTCGCCGGCGCGGGTTCTCCACGCTTTGGGCTCATGGCGGCTCCTATCGATTCAGTAGGTGAGCATCATGCGCTGGATGTCATCCCGCGAGCGCGGCGCGGCAAGCGCGAGCATGAGCACGATACGCGCCTTCTTGGCCGGGAGGTTGTCCGCGACGGCGAAGCCACGGGACACGAAGGCGCGCTTGGCCATCACCCGGCCATTGAACGACTGGCTCGCGACGACCACGG
>JBOIEI010000041.1:0-9771 GCA_050741055.1 Burkholderiales bacterium
TTTCGAAGCCATGCTGACGCGCGCGCACGCTTCGTACGCCATGACGACCGCAAGTATGAAATCGCGCCCCGAGACGCTGAGCTTCTGCGCAGCGGCGATCGCCGCCGGGACCATCTGGCTCCCCGGATGGGCGCTCGCGACGGTGTTGCCTTCGTCGAAGTCGTGAAACGTGCTCGCGACGCCGTTCAGGAAACCCGCGTCGCGCGCCGCCGCGCGGTGCGGCGTGCCGATCACCCAGCTCGGGCCGGGCCGCGCGTCCTCGAGACAGCCGGCGGCGAGCGCCTTGAGCTCCTCGGTCTGATTGCCCGCCGTGACGACGCCGAACGTGTCGGCGATGAGGCGCTTGCAGCGCTCGATCACCGGCGCCGGCAGATCCTCGAACCGCGTCGTGCAGAGGAAATGGACGATCTCGAGCAGGTACTCGGGCGGCTTGGCTTTGTCGGGGGTATGCCCTGCGGTCGGTAACATTTCGGCGGTGGACCTATTCGAGCTTGATGTCGAGGCGCTTGATGAGCTCGCCGTACTTTTTGAGGTCCGCGCGGATACGCGCGTTGGTCTGCTCGGGCGTGTCCCCGATCACGTTCGCTCCGACCTTCAGTATCTGTGCGTTCACGTCGGTCTCCTTGACGATGCGCACGAGCTCCTGATTGAGCTTGGACACGATCGCGCCGGGCGTCCCTGACGGCACAAGCACTGCTTGCCAGTTGCCTTCCTCGAAGCCCGGGACGCCGCTTTCGGCGACCGTCGGCACTTTCGGGAGACTACCGACGCGCTTGAGCCCCGTGACCGCCAGCACCTTGATCCTGCCCGAGTGCAGATGGGGCTGAATCGCCACCGCCGAGCCGAACAGGAGCTGAACCTCGCCCGTCATGAGCCCAATGATCGAGTTTCCCACGCCCTTGTACGGCACGTGCCTGAGCTTCACCTTGGCCATCGTCGCGAATCGCTCGATGGCAATATGCGTCGCATTGCCCACGCCTCCGGAACCGTAATCGATCTGGCCGGGTCTCGCCCGAGCGAGCGCAAGCAACTCCTTCACTGTCGCGACCGGCAGGGTCGGGTGCACCGACACCACGTACGGTTGCCAGAGCAGCGTCGTCACCCCCGTGAGATCCTTTTCGCTGTCGAACGGTAGATTCGGATAGACCGCCGGGTTCATCGTGTACGTACTCGCCACGAGCACCATCGTATAGCCGTCGGGTGTCGCTCTTGCCGCCGCCGCGGTTCCGATATTGCCGTTGGCGCCGGTGCGGTTGTCGATGATGATCTGCTGCTTCCACGCCTCGGTCAGCTTCTCGGCGATCATTCGTGCGAGAAAAGTGGAGGTCCCGCCGGGGGAATACGGGATGATCCAGCGGATCGGTTTGCTCGGGTAATCCGCGGCGAGAACTGACAGCGGCGCCGACATCGCGGCGAGGACGATCGGGAGAAGCAGGAGAGGGCGGGTCGAACGGGACATGGAATGCCTCCTATCGCGCCAAACAACCGGGTGGAGCTTTGCTGCGACGAACTACGGACTCAGGACACTAAGTATAAAGCCGTCGAACACGTCTGCTTGTTTCCAGCATGCGGCGATAACAGCATTGCAGATCGAGTAGGACATGTACGTAGCGGTGCGCGTCAGCGCGAGAGGCGGCCGCCTTCCCGGACGGTGCACGCGCCGGTGGCCGGTAGCTGCGGAACCGATTTGAGCCCCGAACCCGTAAGAAGCACGACGATCTCCGCCTCGCGATCGAGCGTGCCCCGGGCAAACGCCTGGGTCAGACCGGCAATCGTCGTCGCGGCCTCAGGACACGGAAACAAGCCTTCGTGCCGCGCGACGTCCGCCACCGCACGCAGTGCCGCCGCAGTCGATACCGCGATCGCCGCGCCGCCCGTTTCGCGCAGCAACTCCAGCACCGCGCGGTCGCCGGGAGGGCGCGTCGATTTCAGGCCACCGGGCAGCACGTCGAGCTCGGTCCAGACCTCGGCATGATCCGCGCCTGCATCGAAAGCGCGCACGATGGGCGCGCAGCCCGCGTACTGGGTCACGAGCAATTTGGGCAAAGGTCCCTTCTTCACCCAGCCGAGCGCCTGCAATTCACGGAACGCCTTGTACATCGCGATTGCGCCCACGCCGCCCCCGGTAGGATAGACAATCGCGTCCGGCAGACGCCAGCCGAGCTGCTCGGCGATCTCGAGCCCCATCGTCTTCTTGCCTTCGACGCGGTGCGGCTCCTTCAGCGTGCCCATGTTGAACCAGCCCTCATCGGTCGCCGCTTTCGCGACCATCGCGCCGGAGGATTGCCAGGGCCCATCGAGGATCATCGTATCGGCCCCGGCGAGCAGACTCTGCGCGAGGCTCGCCGGCGGCGCATCGGTAGGCAGCAGGTTTACGCAGCGCAGGCCGGCGCGCGCGGCGTAAAGAGCCCACGAGCCGCCCGCGTTTCCCGAGCTGTTGTGCACAACCGTCTTCACGTCGAGCTCGCGCAGCCGCGTCACGGCAACGCTCGCGCCACGGTCCTTGAACGTTCCGCTCGGGTTACGCCCCTCGTCCTTCGCCCATAGCCGGTGGCAGCCGATCGATTCGCCGAGGCGCGGCATGGGAACCAGCGGCGTCCACCCTTCGCCGAGGGTAACGGCGTTTTCCGGGTACTGTGCCGAGAGCAGGGGCGCATAACGCCATAGCGATGCGGGTCCGCGCGCAAAGATATCGCGGTCGATCTCGCGCGCAAGCCGGGACAAATGGTAGCGAACGACCGGGAAATCGCCGGCCGCGCATCCCGCCGGCGCACCGTCCGCAAGCGCGCCGCCGTCACTCCAGCGGACGATGCCGTCCACATAGCTCATCACGCTCTCCTCGGCTCAGCCCTTCATGACATCGAGCATCGCGTCGATGTCGGCCTCGTTGTTGAAAAAACCGACCGAGGCGCGCACGTGCCCATCCTTCTCGCTCACTATGATGTGATTGTGCTTGAGCCGCGCGACCATCGCCTTGCTTTCCGCTCCGGTATCGAAGCTCACGATCCCGGCGCGCTCGCGCCAGTCGGCCGGCGTGCGCACGCGGATTCCGCGCTTGTCCGCGTTATCCATCGCGTAGGTCGTGAGATCCCGGATCCGCGCCTCGATGTTATGCAGCCCGATGTCCATCAGCATCTCGGCCGAGCGGCGCTGCACCCAGATGCCGAGGAAGTTCGGGTTGCCGTACTCGAAGCGGTGCGCGTCGGGGGCGAGCTCGAGTTTCGGCCGCATGCGGTCGTTCGATGCGAAGCTGTACTTCGCCGCGTATGGCGGCGTGATTTTCCCGATGAGATCCTCGCGCACGTACATGCAGCCCGCGCCTGCGAGACTGTAGAGACCCTTGTGGCCGCCCGAGATGACCGCGTCCGCGCCGAGATCCGAAAGCGACGTCGCGAGCACGCCGAGCGCCTGCACGCCGTCGACAATGAGCAGCGCGTCGTGCGCGCGGCAAAGCTTCGACAGCGCCGGAAGATCGGTTCGATACCCGAGTCCGTAGGTGACCCACGCCGCGGCGACAACCCGCGTGCGCCGGTCGATCATCTTCTCGTATGCCGGCACGGGAATCCGCCCGTCCCCTTCCGGCTTCACGAACCGCACCTCCACGCCGCGCGAGGCGAGGTAGCGCCACGGAAAGGTGTTGTTCTCGTGCTCCGCCTCGCTCACGAGCACGTTATCGCCAGGCTCGAGCGCCAGGCCGTGCGCGATGATGTTGACGCCCTCGGAGGTGTTCTTGATGAGCGCGAGCGTTGCGGCGGGCACCCCGAGCAGCCGTGCGAGCGCGGCGCGTGTCTCCTCCACGCGGTCCATCGAGAAGGCGTTCTCGCCTGCGTTCTCGTACACGTCGCGCACCCACTCGGCGATCGCCTCTTCCGCCCACCGCGCAAGCGGCGCCTTCTGCGCGGCGTTGACGTAGGTGCAGTGCTCGAGCGTCGGAAACTGGTGCCGCAGCGCCTGCCAGTCCGGGGCGACGGCATTCTCGCGTATGTTCATTCCGTTACTCCTTCTAAGTGAAAGGTCCGAGTGTGAAGGTCCGAGTATGAAGGTCCTAGTGTGAAAGGATCTGGCTGAGGAACAACCGCGTGCGCTCGCTCCGGGGGTTGGCGAAGAATTCCTGCGGCGGTGCGGCCTCGATGACTTCGCCGTCGTCCATGAACACCATCTGGTCCGCGACCTGTCTTGCGAACCCCATTTCGTGCGTGACCACCATCATCGTCATGCCTTCGGCGGCGAGCTCGACCATCACGTCGAGCACTTCGCTGATCATTTCGGGATCGAGCGCCGAGGTCGGTTCGTCAAACAGCATCACCTTCGGCTTCATCATGAGGGCACGCGCAATGGCGACGCGCTGCTGCTGCCCGCCCGAGAGCTGCCCGGGAAACTTGCGCGCCTGTTCGGGGATGCGCACGCGCTTCAAGAGCGCCATCGCCTGCTCCTCGGCGTCTGGCATCGGCGCGCGCTGTACGAGGCTCGGTCCGAGCGTCAGGTTCTCGAGCACCGTCATGTGAGGAAACAGGTTGAAGCTCTGAAACACCATGCCGACCTCGCGCCGCACGCTCTGAATGCGGCGCACGTCGTCGGTAAGTTCCACGCCGTCGACCCGGATCGTTCCCTCCTGGTGCACCTCCAGCCGGTTGATGCAGCGGATCATGGTCGACTTGCCCGAGCCCGACGGCCCGCACACGACCACGCGCTCACCGCGCCGGACCGTGAGGCTCGCGTCGCGCAGCACGTGGAAATCCCCGAACCACTTGTTGACGTCGCGCAACTCGATCATCGCGCCGCTGGAATTCGATGCTTCGCTCATTTGCCTTCTCAATAGCCGCGGCCGGTGTTGAGATCCCGCTCGACGCCGGCGCTGTACTTCGACATGGAAAAGCAGAACAGGAAGTAGAGCGCGAGGATGAAGAGGTACGCCTCGGGCGCATAGAGCACCCACTCCGGATCCTGGATCGCCGCCGAGGTCGCGCCCAGCACGTCGAAGAGGCCGATGATGCTGACGAAGGTCGTGTTCTTGAAGGCGCGGATGATGTCGTTCATAAGCGCCGGGATGACGATGCGCAGCGCCTGGGGAAGGATGATGCGCCGCGTGCGCTGCCAGTAGGACAGCCCGATGGCGTCGGCGGCCTCGGTCTGCCCGCGCGGGATTGCCTGCAGGCCTCCGCGCACGATCTCCGCGGCGTACGCCGCGAAAAAAACGATCATGCCGAGCTGCGCGTGCAGCAGCTTGTCGATCGTCACGCCGGGCGGGAGAAAGAGCGGCAGAATCAGGGAGGCCATGAAGAGCACGGTGATGAGCGGCACGCCGCGGGTGATCTCGATCACGCCGACGCACAGCGCCTTGATGACCGGAAGCTCGGAGCGGCGCCCGAGCGCGAGCAGCACCGCGAGCGGCATTCCACCGACCACCGTTCCCACGAAGATGATGAGCGTCAGCGGCAACCCGCCCCACTGGTGCGTGCCGACCGGGCTCAGGCCGAAGACGCCCCCGAACATGAGCGTGAGCGCTGCCCCGAGCGCGACCAGCCACGCCCAGAACAGGCGGTAGGACCAAAAGCGCCGAAAACCGGAGACGATCGCAAGGCCGACGATGATCGCCATCGCAGCCGTCGCGCGCCAGTGCTCGTCATACGGATAGGTGCCGAATAGGATCAGGCGGTACTTCTCGGCGATGATTGCCCAGCACGCGCCGGCCGCGGCGCGGCACTGGGCGCCCGGGCCGCTCCATACCGCATCCGTGACGGCCCATGTGATCACCCGCGGCACCGTGAGGACAAGCGCAATCGCGACGAGGACCGTCAGGAGCGTGTTGTGTACGCCGTTGAACAGGTTGCGCCGCATCCAGGTGAGCACGCCCGCCTGCTCGCACGGCGCGCGACGGCGGGAACCGGGCGCTATGGTGATGGCGGCATCGTGCATCAGCGCTCCCGGATCCGCACCGCGTGGTTGTACCAGTTCATCAGCGCCGCGATGATGAAGCTGATCGTGAGGTAGACGGCCATCATGATGACGATCGCCTCGACGGTGTTGCCGCTCAGCGTGATGATGGTGTTGCTCACGTTAAAGAGCTCGGGATAGCCGATCGCGACCCCGAGCGAGCTGTTCTTGATCGTGCTCACGTACTGCGCGGTCGCCGGCGGGATCATCACCCGCAGCGCCTGCGGCAGGATCACGCGCGAGTAGAGGTGAAAGCGCGTGAGCCCGATTGCATTCGCCGCCTCGATCTGCCCCCGCGGCACGGACTGGATGCCCGCGCGCACGATCTCGGCAATGAACGCCGCGATGTAGAGCGACAGCCCGAGGAGGAGCGCGAGAAATTCCGGCGAGAGGGTCGCACCGCCGCGGAAGTTGAATCCCGCGAGCGCGGGCACGCCGATCGCCGCCGGCGCTCCCGCGAGAAGCCATGTCGCGACGGGCGCAGCCACGAGCAGCGCGGCCAGGTGCGTTCCCCGTATCGAGGTGGACAGCCCCGCCCGGCGCCTTTGCTTTGCGCGCACGCACAGCCAGGCCACCACGCCCGCCGCCGCGGCGAAGGCGAAGAGCGTCCACCACCACGCCGGGTGCGCTTCGGGCCAGGGGAGCGTCAGGCCGCGCTTGCTGAGGTAAACGTCCGCCACGGGATTCCACGCCTGCCGCACGTTGGGGAGCAGCGTCACCGCCGTATACCAGAACACGATCTGCACGAGCTGCGGGGTATTGCGGAAGAGCTCGACGTAGCCCGCGGCAAGGCGCGAGATGAGCCAGTTGCGGGACAGCCGCCCGATACCGACGATCATTCCGATCAGCGTGGCGAGCAGCACGCTCAGGAGCGACACCTTCAACGTGTTGAGAATCGCGACGGCGTACGCGCGCAGGTAGCTGTCGTCGGCGTCGAAGCGAATCAGGGACTCGCCGATGCGGAAGCCCGCCTCGCCCGTGAGAAAGCCGAAGCCCGTGGAGATGCCGCGCTTCGACAGCGCGTTCATCGCGTTCTCGATCATCAACGCCGCCGCGCCGATGACGACGATGATCACCAGCGCCTGCAGCGCGATCGCGCGAAAGCTCGTGCTGTGCCAGAGCGTGCGCGGGTCGAGGGGCGGCCGCGGCGGCGGCGGGCGCCTCTTGCCCTTGCGCAACACCGGCGTCATCGAGCCGCAGGCGGGACGGTTGCGCGCGTCGCGCCGGCGCGGGCCGGTCTGCGGCGCCCGGCGCGAAAAGCGCCGATCACTTGAATGGCGGCGAGTACATCAGCCCGCCGCGCGTCCACAGGTCGTTGATGCCGCGCTCGAGCTTGAGCGCGGAATTCTTGCCGACGTTGCGGTCGAACATTTCGCCATAGTTGCCCACCATCTTGATCACGCGGTAGGCCCACTCGGGGTCGAGCCCGAGGTCCGCGCCGAGCTTGTCCTTGCTACCGAGCAGGCGCTGCACGTTCGAATCCTTGCTCGTCTTGCGCATCTCGTCGACGTTCTTCGAGGTAATGCCGCTCTCCTCCGCCTCGATCATCGCGTAGACGACCCATGCGACGATGTCCTTCCACTGCGCATCGCCCTGGCGTACCACCGGCCCCATCGGGTCCTTGCCGTAAATGCCAGGCAGGATGATGTAGTCGGCGGGGTTCGGCGCGACCGTCGCTCGCGTCGAGCTCAGGCCCGAAGTCGACTGGATGTGCACGTCGCAGCGTCCGCCGAAGAACGCGGTGTTGATCTCCTGCTGCGTCTGGATCACGACCGGCGTGTACTTGATCTTGTTCTGGCCGAAGACGTCGGCGGCAACCTTCTCGGACGTCGAACCCGGCAGCACGCACACCGTCGCGCCGTCGAGGCCCTTCACGTCCTTCACGCCCAACTTCTTCGGGACCATGAAGCCTTGGCCGTCGTAGAAGGTCGGCGCGACGAAATCGACGCCGAGCTTGGCGTCGCGCGAGAGCGTCCAGGTGACGTTGCGGGTGAGCATGTCGACCTCGCCCGTTTGCAGCACCGTGAAGCGCGTCTGTGTCGTCGTCTTCACGAACTGCACCTTCTCGGGGTCGCGCAGCACGGCGGCAGCGACCGCCTTGCAAGTATCGACATCGAGTCCGCGCCACTTGCCCTGGCTGTCGAGCGCGGACCAGCCCGGCCGGTTGCCGACACCGCAGATCAGTTTGCCGCGCTCCTTGATTGCATCGACGGTCGGCCCCGCGATTGCAGAGTTGGTGCCGATCAGCACCGGCAGCACGGACGACAACGTCAGTAACAAGCGATGTTTGCGCATTCTTTCTCCTCCGGGGTACGTCTTCGTTGTAATGCGGCTGCCGGCACGCGGCTCAGGCGGGCTTCTCTCCCGTCGCAGCGCAGGCCTTGAAACGGGAAAAGATCTTCAGGCGCGCGTCGAGTCCGCGCGCGAGATGCTCGATGATCAGCGACTGCGCGCGCTCGCCATCGCGCGCCTCGACCGCTTCGAGGATGGCGAGGTGCTCGGAGACCGACTCGCGCACGCGCGCATGGTCGTAAGTGCGCGGCAGCCCCAGCGCGAGTTGGGCCCGCAGGCGCATCGGCTCGTAGATGTCGAGCAGGAGGCGGTTGCGCGCACACGCCATGACGGTGAGGTGGAACCGGGCGCCGACGTCGTAGGCCTCCGCAGGATCGGCGTCCGTTTCGAGCAGGCGGCGGAAGACCGGGGCGTAGGCCAAGAGGTCCTCGCTCGGGCCATAGGACGCAGCGAGCGTCGCGCCAACCCCCTCGAGCCCGTAGCGCACCTCGTAGAGCTCGCGCAGATCATCGAGCATGAGCACGCGAACGAAGGTGCCGCGGGCCGGTACCGCTTCGAGCAAGCCGTCGCGTGCCAGCTCCCGCAGCGCCTCGCGCACGGGTGTGCGACTGAGCCCCAAGGAGTCTGCAAGGCCTCTCTCGGAGAGTGGTGAGTGCCGGTCGACCGCCCCGCTCACGATGAGATCGAGCACTTGACGGTAGGCGGTGTCACGGTGCAGGGCCTTGGCGGGTTCCATGGTCTGGTATACCACCGGAGTACCGCATGTTTGTCAAGCGGGAGGAGACTTACGGCATCCCGACTGGCTGTGCGCCGTCAGAAGAAGCATTCGTGCGGCTGACTTGCCTGTCGCCTATTCCTGACACTCGCGACCGCTTGCACGACGCGTGACAGCGATGGGGTTCGCACCGCGGTGACGCGACGGGCCTGCTCCGTGCAACGCCAGCGGCTGGGCTTCTGCTGCGTGGCCGCAGTCCTCCCGCGAACTGCCGGCTGGCGGCGAGAAGTTGCCCAACCCTGTCACATCAAGCATACGGATAGGAGAGCTCATGAAGATCCCCGCTCGTTTTCTTTCGCTGCTGTTCGGCCTGGTCGGGCTCGCTTGCACCCCGGCAGTGTTCGCACAAGCAACCCTGAAGCCGCCGGCTGGACAATCCGCGTCCAGCTACAGCGATTCCGAATTGAAGTCGTTCGCGGTTGCCGTGCTCGAGGTGCAGCGGATCAACGATACCTACGTGCAGAAGCTCGAAAGCGCCAAGTCGCCCGTAGAGCAGCAACAGATCCGGCAGACGGCATCGCAGGAGATGGTCCGTGCGGTCGAGAAGGAAGGCATGAGCGTCGACAAGTATAAGGAGATCATGAGCCAAGCGCAGGCCGACCCCGCGGTTGCCGATCGCGTCAAGGAACACATTAGAAAAACGGACAAGTAAGCGCAACCTGGCGCACAGCTTTATGCGGCTGCAATGTATTGGCTGCGCCGATGAGAAGCTGATGCGTCTTCGTGCAAGCGGCGCCGGTTCTGTCCGTCCTGCACCCGCGGTGCAGGCG
>JBOIEI010000042.1:0-3170 GCA_050741055.1 Burkholderiales bacterium
GCCGAGAGCGGCAGCGCGGCCGCGATAGCGAGCAGCGCAAGGCGAAGGAAGGGCATCGTGCTATACTTTTTTCGATCCGCCACCGGCGTTTACGCCGTGAATCCAGAGCGTTTACGCCGTGAACTTGCACGCGTTTACGCCGTTGAACCCGGCGGATTCTAGCAAGAACCCGAAAGCGCGCGCCAGCGAATGGCCAGCCGCGCGGCAACTCGAGACGACGGCCGCGTTCGTCGATTCCCCTTCGGCTCCTGGGAGGCACCGGCGCAATGCTCCGAATCCACAACACGCTCACCCGCAGCAAGCAGCCGTTCGTACCGATCGCGCCGCCCAAGGTCGCCATCTACGTGTGCGGGATGACGGTCTACGACTACTGCCATCTGGGCCATGCGCGCGTCATGGTGGTGTTCGACGCCGTGGTGCGCTGGCTGCGCGCCAGCGGGTTCGACGTAACGTATGTACGCAACATCACCGACATCGACGACAAGATCATCAACCGGGCGCTGCAGAACAACGAGCCGATCGAGGCGCTGACCGCGCGGTTCATCGTCGCGATGGAAGAGGACGCACAGGCCCTCGGCGTCATGAAGCCGGACTACGAGCCGCGAGCCACGCAGCACGTCGCGGGCATGCTCGCCATGATCGCAACGCTCGTCGAGCGCGGCATGGCGTACGCGATTCCCGGCGGCGACGTGTATTTCTCGGTGCGCGATTTTCCCGGTTACGGCAAGCTTTCCGGCAAGTCTCTGGAGGATTTGCGCGCCGGCGAGCGGGTCGACGTGGTGGCCGACAAGCGCGATCCGCTCGACTTCGTGCTGTGGAAGGCGGCCAAGACGGGCGAGCCTGCGTGGGACTCGCCCTGGGGAAAGGGGCGGCCGGGCTGGCATATCGAGTGCTCGGTCATGAGCGAGCACCACCTGGGCAGTCACTTCGACATCCACGGTGGCGGCCAGGATCTGCAGTTCCCGCACCACGAGAACGAGATCGCCCAGTCGGAGGGCGCGCACGGCCATACTTTCGTGAACTACTGGATGCACAACGGCTTCGTGCGCGTCGACGACGAGAAGATGTCGAAGTCGCTGGGCAACTTCTTCACCGTGCGCGAGGTGCTGGCGAAATACGACGCCGAGGTCGTGCGCTTCTTCATCCTGCGCGCGCACTATCGCAGCCCGCTCAACTATTCCGACCAGCACTTGGACGACGCGCGCTCGGCCCTGACGCGGCTCTATACCGCGCTCAAGGGCACAGCGCCGGCGCAGACTGCGATCGACTGGAGCGAGCCGCATGCGGCGCGCTTCCGCGACGCGATGGACGACGACTTCAATACGCCCGAAGCGGTCGCAATCCTGTTCGAGTTGGCGAACGAAGCCAATCGGCTGCACTCGGCCGAACATGCCGGCTTGCTCCAGACGCTGGGCGGCGTCCTGGGATTCCTGCAGCGCGACCCGGTGCAATATCTGCAATCGGCGCCGGCCGATGCTGCCCTCTCGGCCGAGGACATCGAAGCGAAGATCGGGCAGCGCGCGGCCGCCCGCAAGGCGCGCGATTTCGCCGCGGCCGATCGCGTCCGCAAGGAGCTGGCGGACGCAGGCGTGACGCTCGAAGACACCGCACAGGGCACCGTCTGGCGCCGGCAATGAGCACGCCGGCGATAAGGACGCCGGCAATGAGGACGCCGGCGATAAGGGGGTAGCGTCGATGTCGCGGCTGATGCAGTCCCCGGTTGCAGCCGGCAGCGATTGGGAAGCGCTGCTTGCGTCGTTGCAGGCGCGACCCGGCGCCGCCGCGCTTACCACAGCGCCGCTGTCGCTCTTGCGGGCAGTGCTGGTGGCGCCGGTCGCGGTAGCGCGCTGGATCGCCGAACGCGCGCCGCAGCTTGCCGCGAAGTCCGCACTGCATATCCTGGTCGTGGGGGCCGAGAAGCTGGACGCGGTCGACCAAGGCCGCTGGTATCAGTTGTTGCCCGCGCTGCTGGGCGCCGATCTCGACGTGCGTGTCACGCTGGTTGGCGATCGCCTCGATGCCGGCGCCCGTTCGCCTGTGCGCGCCTTGGCTCCGTCGCCGGCGGCACGCTTGCACGCCGGCTCGCTCGCAAGCTATCTGGCCGTGCATAGCGCCGGAGAGCACGATCTGGTTTTCCTGTTTCATCCGGGTTTCCAGAAGCACCGGGGCTGGTTGCACGACGCCAGCCTCGCTGCCTTGGTGGCCGCAGGCGCGCCTCTGGTCGCCAGTGCCTACGGGCAGGACGAATCGGAGGTGGATCGATGGGTGGCGCAATGCCACGGCTACTCGACACACGCCGAGACGCTGCTCAATCCATTCTGCCTGGACTTCAGCGATGCCGACTCGGCGCTGCATTGGGGACGGGCGCTGTGGCAGTTCGCAGACCGGATACCTGATCCGGGCGCACAAGTGGACCATGGGCGGCTGGCACGGCTGGACCAGCTTTCGCGCATGGTCATGCACTCGATCGCGCTGGGCAACACGCCGCTTGCGCCCCAGGGAGCCATGGTCGCGATCAGCGCTTCGAACGGCGCAAGCCGCAAGCTGATCTATCTCTTCGACGAGTATTTTCTCGATCCGGGCTGCAGCGACGTACTCGCGCTGCGCGCAGGCGAGCTGCAGAGCGTCGTCACGCTGCCGGCGGCGGCGATCGCGGATTATCCGGGCAGCGACGCGAGCGACCTGGAGCGCGCCGTGTGGGCCGCAGCGATCAAGACCGAGCACCTCATGGCCCACTATGACCTGCCCGTGGACGACGAAACGGGGCACGTTCTGGCGCGCGCGATGCACGCCGATCTCACGCAGAAGGTGGACGCGCTGCTCGAAGGCTGCCAACCCAAGTTCCAGAGGTCGGGCTAACGCGCCTCGTTCACGAGTACGTACTCGCGATGCCCGAGGACGGCATAGCCCAGAGCGTTGCGCTCGCAATAACTCCGGAACGCCGCTTCGGCGCCGGGACAGAAGATCGATCCGTCGCACAGGATGACGCCGCCGGGGCTCAGGCGCGGCTGGAAGTATTCGAGCGCCGCAAGCGTGGGCTCGTACAGTGTCACGTCGAGATGCACGAAGGCCCAGGCCGCCTCGGGCAGCGACGAGAGCACTGCCGGTATCCAGCCCGCGTGCACGGCCGCTGCGGGAAACTCCGAGGCGAATATGGCGCGCACGTCGGC
>JBOIEI010000043.1:0-2088 GCA_050741055.1 Burkholderiales bacterium
CGCTGGCGCATGCCGCCCGAGAGCGCATGCGGATAGGCATCCTCGTAGCCTTCGAGCCCGAGGCGGCGCAGCCAGTCGCGCGCGACGGCGAGCCGCTCGCGTTCTTCTCTATGGTTGAGCTCGAGCCCGTAGGAGACGTTATGCAGTGCCGTGCGCCAGGGAAGCAGGCGGTCGGACTGGAACACGACCGCGATCTTGCCGCGGAACCAGTCGAAGTCGTGGAAGGGATCGCGCTCGTACACGCGAACGCCGCCGGAGGTGGGCTCGAGCAGCCCGGTGAGGAGGTTGAACATGGTCGACTTGCCGCAGCCGGTGCGTCCGACGACCGCGATCACTTCTCCGGACGCGACCTCGAACGACAGGTCCTTGACGGCGTAGGCGGGCAGCTCGCGGCCGGCCTTGTCGGTAAAGCGCTTGCAGACGTTGTCGAAGCGGATGATCGGTTCGGTCATCGCACGCTTACAATCCGCGCTCGGACTGCGCGCGGTAGCGCAGCAGCCGGTTCTCGATCAGCGTGATGATTTGCTGCGTGCCGAGCACGAAGAGCACCAGCAGCAGCGTCCAGGCGAGCGCCCCGGCCAAGTCGAACAGTTGTTGCATCTGCAGCAGCTGATAGCCCACGCCCCCGGTCGCGCCGACCAGTTCGGCGACCACCACCACGCGCGACCCGTTGCCGATGTTCACCTTCCAGGCGGTCAGGATTCCGGGCACTACGGTGGGTAGCACGACGGTGCGGAACATGTCGTAACGGCTGGGCCGGAAGGACAGCGCCATTTCGTGCAGGTCCTTCGAGATCGAGCGATATGCGTCGAGCACCTGGAAGGCGAAGGCTGGAACCGTGGTGGCCACGATGATGAACCAGATGCGGAACTCGATCGTCTTGAACCAGATGATCGAGATCACGACCCAGGACAGCGCCGGGATCCCCTGGTTGAAATGCAGGATGGGGAAAAGATAGTCGTTGGCTTTGCGCGACTTCGCCATCGCCACGGCGAACAGGGTGCCGAACAGGAACGCACCGGCGAGACCCGCAAGAATGCGCAGCGCCGTCGCGCCTGCATTGGCGACCAGTTCCCACGAGCCGAAGATCTTGGCGAGCGCGGCGCCAATCGCCGGCAGTGGCGGGAACAGGTAAGGGGGAAAGAACAGCGAAGCGATCTGCCAGGCGATCGCGAGGCCCAGCATGGCGAACAGCGCCTCACGGCGCACGCTGAGGTGTCGCAGCATCGTGATTTCGCGCCTCCTCGTTTCGGCCTACAGCGGGAGGTCGCTTCCGCCACAGCGGGAGTGACAAAAGAAATCTACCGCCGACGATGAAAGCTACTTCAGCGGCGAACCGTAGATCGCGCCCGCTTCCGGCATCTTGTCGAGATACTTGGTGGAAACGCCCGCGCGGAATACGGCTTCGATTTCCTTGCGAATCTCGGCCGCGCCGGCGACGTTCATGCCGAGCCGGTCGTTGTTCTCGATCAGTTCCTTGATCGCCGTCTGATCCGCGCTGCTCGCTTTGGGCAGGATCAGCGCCGCGGCCTTGGCCGGGTTCTTGCGCGCCCACTCGGCTGCCGCCTTGTAAGCGGAATAGAGCGGCTGCACGAGCTTCGCGTTCTGCTTCACCCAGGCTTCCTGCGCGGCCACGCCCAGGGTGGGGATCGAGTCGCCGCCCGCGAACTCGCGCCATTGCCGGCGGATGTCCAGGTCGAGGGTGCGAACCGTCGGCTTCTTCGAAAGCAGTTGCGTGTAGCCGGGCTCCCACAACTGCACGGCATCGGCGCGCTCGGCCATGGCGTAGCTCATGAGCCCGGGTGGTGCGGTATTGACCACGTTCGCCTTGCTCATGTCGAGCCCCTGACGGCGCGCGAACCAGTCGATCATGGCGAAGTTGGTCGTCACCCGCGCCGCGGCGATCTGCTTGCCGGCGAGATCCTTGACGGTCTTGACGTCGTTGTTTGAGGTGACCAGTGCGCCGAAGAAATCGAACAGGTTGAAGAGGTACGTCACCGGCACCCCGCGGTTGCGCGCGACTGCGATGGTGAGCGTGGCGGCGCTGCCGCCGACCTGAAACTCGCCGGAATTGAACTGAGTGACATA
>JBOIEI010000044.1:0-5132 GCA_050741055.1 Burkholderiales bacterium
CGCTGGCGCATGCCGCCCGAGAGCGCATGCGGATAGGCATCCTCGTAGCCTTCGAGCCCGAGGCGGCGCAGCCAGTCGCGCGCGACGGCGAGCCGCTCGCGTTCTTCTCTATGGTTGAGCTCGAGCCACCTGGAACTCGCCGGAATTGAACTGGGTGACATAGGCATCCGGCGGACGCTGGACGAACGTGATGTCGAGCCCGTTGGCGGCGTCGAACTTGTTGGCCTTGATGATCGGCGGCAGGAACGCGCCGAGAGAGGGCGGCACGAAGATCGCGATCGTGATCTTGGCCGGTGTTGCCTGCGCCTGCGCGCCGATCGGAAGCAGCGCGCTCAGCAGGACGATACAACTGCATACGAACCTGGCGTTCATGCTTCTCCTCCCTGGTGGGCGGTCAGCCGCTCGATGTTGTTCGCCGGATTGCGGCTCCTCACGAGCTCACGGCGTCCGCTGCAGTTGCGCGCCGGCATCCCGAATCGCACGCCAGATGCGCTCCGGCGTGGCCGGCATCTCCACGTGGCGCACGCCGAATTCGGACAGAGCATCGACGACCGCGTTGACGACCACGGCGAGCGCGGGCGTGGTGCCGCCTTCGCCGGCCGGGCGCAGTCCGAGCGGATGCGTCGTCGACGGCACTTCGCTGATGTGCGTTACGAAGGAGGGAAACTGATCGGCGCGCGGCATGGTGTAGTCCATGAAGGAGCCTGCCAGCAGCTGGCCGTCTTCCGGATCGTAGTAGCAGTGCTCGTACAGCGCCTGGCCCGCGCCCTGCACGATGCCGCCGTGCGTCTGGCCGTGAACGATCATGGGGTTGACCGCGCGGCCGGCATCGTCGACCGCGGCATAGCGCACGATCGCCACACTCCCGAGCTGCGGATCGATCTCCACTTCGCACACGTGCGCGCCATAGGGGAAGCTCGCATCCTTCACCGTCTCGTCGGAGAATGCCGCGAGTGGTCCGCGCAGGTCTTCGGGCAGGTCGGCCAGGCGTTCGGCCGCGGCCGCGACATCGAACAGCTCGACCGCGCGTCCGCTGTCGGCGATCGTGAAGCGTCCGGCCTCGAACACCACCCGGCTGGGATCGCTTTCGAGCAGGCGTGCGGCGATGCGCTTGCCCTTGTCGATGATCTGGCGCGAGGCATTGAACACGACGATGCTGACGAGCCGCATGCCACGGCCCGAGTGCGTGCCGCCGCCGACTTTCACGATGTCGGTGTCGCCGGCGATGATGTCGACTTGCTCCAGCGCCACGCCGAGCCATTCGGTGACGAGCTGGGCGAAGCTCGTCTCGTGACCCTGGCCATTGGAGACCGTGCCGACCACGACCGAGACCCGTCCTTCGGGATGCACGGTGATCTCGGCGCGTTCTCTCGGCACCCCGGTCGCGGTATCGACATAGTTCGCCACGCCGATTCCGCGCACCTTGCCGCGCCGGTGCGCTTCCTCGCGTCGGGCCGGGAAGCCCGCCCAGTCGCCCAGCTCGAGCGCTTTCGCCATCACCCCGTGGTAGTCGCCGCTGTCGTACACCATGCCGAACGGGTTGGTATACGGCAGCTCGGCTTGCGTCAGCAGGTTGCGGCGGCGCAGCTCGATGCGATCGAAGCCGCATTCGCGCGCGGCCAGGTCGATGAGGCGCTCCATCACGTACATGACCTCGGGCCGACCGGCGCTGCGGTACGGGCGCGTGGGTGAGGTATTGCTGAGCACCGCCCGGGCGCGGAAGAATGCGCACGGCATCCGGTAGATGCTCGACATGATCTCGATGCCCTTCTGCAGCGGCGAGAAGTTGGTCGGATGCCCGCCGGCGTTGCCGATGTTGGAACCGCGGATGGCGAGGAAATGGCCTTGCGCATCGAGCGCGAGCTCGGCCTCCACCGCGAGGTCACGCGCCTGGTAGTCGGCGAGGAAGGCTTCGTGCCGCTCGCAGGTCCATTTGACCGGCCGCGCGACCCGCCGCGCCGCCCACGCCACCACGCAGAATTCGGGATAGATCATTCCGCGGGTGCCGAAGTTGCCGCCGATGTCGCGCATCACCGCCCGCACCTGGGTGGCCGGCACGTTCAGCACAATGGCGAGATCGTCCTTCAGGCGCACCGCACCGCCGCTGCCCGCATGCAGGGTGTAACGCTGGGCGGCGGCATCGTACTCGGCCACCGCGGCGCGCGGCTCCATCGTCACGCCGGTTACGCGATTGATCCGCGTCTCGAATCGAACCACGTGTGCGGCGCGCGCGAACGCCGCTTCGGTGGCCTCGCGCTGGCCGGCGTCGGCGTCCATGCAGACGTTCGATCCGGCTTCGTCCCAGACGCGCGGCGCATCGGGCTGCGCTGCTGCCATCGTGTCGATCACGGCGGGCAGCACCTCGTAGTCGACCGCGACTTGTTCAGCGCCGTCCTTGGCGATCGCCACGCTCTCCGCAATCACCACCGCAAGCGCTTCGCCGACGAAGCGCACCTTGTCGGCTGCGAGCGGATAATGCGGCGCGGTGAATATCGGCGTGCCGTCGCGGTTCGTCAGCCGGATCTCGGCCGGGTGCATCGACAGCGGATGATGCGGCAGCGGATTGAGTTTGTCGGCACGCAGATCCTGCCCGGTCAGCACCGCAGCCACGCCCGGGACTGCGAGCGCCGCGCTGGTATCGATCCCCCGGATGCGCGCGTGTGCGTGCGGCGAGCGCACGAATATCGCGAACAGCTGTCCGGGGAGGTTCAGGTCATCGCTGAAGCAGCCTTTGCCCGTGAGCAGGCGCTCGTCTTCTTTGCGGCGGACCGGTTGTCCGATGCGGGTGCTGGTGGCGACTTCGTCCATTCGCGTTCCAGGTTGGTCGCGTGAGCGCGCATGCAAAAGCGAATTCAGCATACCATAGGGCATCGCAGGCGGTTCCTCGGAGCATCCCTGATGCAGCAGCTGATTCCGGCGGTGATCCTGCTGAGCGGAGGGCTCGACTCCGCCACCGTGCTCGCGCTGGCGCTGCGCGAAGGCTACGCCTGCCACGCGTTGAGCTTCCGCTACGGGCAGCGGCATGCGATCGAGCTGGAGCGCGCCGCCACCATCGCGCAGCAGCTGGGCGCGGTACGGCATGTCGTCCTCGACATCGATCTGCGCCGCTTCGGCGGCTCGGCGCTCACCGCCGACATTCCGGTGCCGAAGCAGCGCTCCGCGGAGGCGATCGGACACGGCATTCCTTCGACCTATGTGCCAGCGCGCAATACCGTGTTCCTGAGCCTCGCGCTGGCGTGGGCCGAGACGCTCGCCGCCGCCGACATCTTCATCGGCGTCAACGCGCTCGATTACTCCGGCTATCCGGACTGCCGGCCGGAGTTCATCGCGGCCTTCGAGCTCATGGCCAACCTCGCAACCCGCGCCGGCATCGAGGGCGAGCGGCGGCTACGCATCCATACGCCGCTCATCCAGATGAGCAAGGCCGACATCATCCGCACGGGCGCCGAGCTCGGCGTCGACTACGCGCTCACACTGAGTTGCTACGATCCCACGCCGAGCGGGGCGCCATGCCGCGCGTGCGATGCCTGCCTGCTGCGGGCAAAAGGCTTCGCCGAAGCCGGCATCGAGGATCCTGTGGTGATGCGATCAGGAATCTGAGCGCGTTATTGACCGTTCGCGAAATAGTCCCCTTGTATGTTCGTCCCAAGAGGTATGGTTGTCTTCCCTCCCCCTCGGGGAGAGGGATCGAGGGGTGAGGCCGGGAATTCGCGGACGATGGTCCGCGCCGGCCGAACGGCATCGGCCTGCATGCCGATGCGCGCACTGCAAGTGAGGGAAAATCATGCGTCATGCGCGCGATTTCCCTCACCCCCAGCCCCTCTCCCGGGGGGAGAGGGGAGCTTCGATTGCCCGCGATTGGTGTGCATCATCAGTCCGGCTCTATCGGCGCCGGCAGCACGTGCCAGATGTCGCGGCAATATTCCCGTATCGCGCGGTCCGATGAGAAATAACCAATGCGCGCGACATTGAGAATGGACATCCGCGTCCAGCGCTCGCTGTCGCGGTAAGCCCGATCGACATCGTCCTGGCAGTCGACGTAGGCGCGGTAGTCGGCGAGCAGCATGTAGTCGTCGCGCGCGAGCAGCGAGTCGATCAACGGCCGGAAGAGCTGCCGGTCCCCGCCGCAAAAATGCCCGCACGCGACGAGATCGATGGCGGCCTTGAGCTCGAAATCGGATTCGTACAAGGCCCCGGGGTCGTAACCGCTCGTGCGCAACGCATGCACCTCGGCTTCGGTATGGCCGAACAGGAAGAAGTTTTCGGCGCCGACCCGATCGCGAATCTCGACGTTGGCGCCGTCCAGCGTCCCGATGGTGAGCGCCCCGTTCATCGCGAACTTCATGTTGCCGGTTCCGGAGGCTTCCTTGCCTGCAGTCGAGATCTGCTCCGAAAGCTCGGCCGCTGGATAAATGAGCTCGGCCACTTGCACGCGAAAGTTCGGCACGAACACCACCCGCATGCGACCGTTCACGTCCGGATCGCCGTTCACCGTCTGCGCGATCGAAGTGATCAGCTTGATGATGCACTTCGCCATGTAGTAGCCGGGCGCCGCCTTGCCGCCGAACACGTACACGCGCGGCACGATGTCGAGCGCCGGGTTGGCCTTCAGCCGCAGATAGCGGGTGACGATGTTGAGCGCGCTCAGATGCTGGCGCTTGTACTCGTGGATACGCTTGACCTGGATGTCGAACAGCCAGCCGGAATCGATCTCGACACCGCAATGCGTGCGCACGTGGCTCGCCAGGCGCGCCTTGTTGGCTTGCTTGATATCGCGCCAGCGGGTCCGAAAGTCGTCGCGCCCGATATGCGCCTCGAGTCCCGCGAGCCTGTCGAGCTGCGTGCTCCAGCCCTCGCCGATGGATTCCGTGATGAGCGCACTCAATCCCGGGTTGGCGAGCTGCAGAAAGCGCCGCGGCGTGACGCCATTGGTCTTGTTGCCGAACTTTTCCGGCCACAGCTCGTAGAACGCATTCAGCACGCTTTCCTGCAAAAGCCGCGTATGCAACGCGGCCACGCCGTTGATGGCATGCGATCCCACGCAGGCGAGATTGGCCATGCGCACGCTCTTGTCGCCCGACTCGTCGATGAGCGACAGGGGCGCGATCCGCGCCTCGTCGCCGGGATAGCGC
>JBOIEI010000045.1:0-4046 GCA_050741055.1 Burkholderiales bacterium
GGGTGACCGGAATGCCGAGCGCGGCCGGCACGGCGATGCCGGCGGTCAGGCCCGGGACGATCTCGACTGCGATGCCATGGCGGCGCAGGAAAGCGGCTTCCTCTCCGCCGCGGCCGAACACGAAGGCATCGCCACCTTTGAGACGCGCCACCACCCGTCCCTGCCGGGCGTAACGCACCATGAGCCGCTGGATGAAGGCCTGCGGAGTGCTGCGGCAGCCGCCACGCTTGCCGACATGGACGATGTGTGCCTGCGCGGCGCAGTGATCGAGCACGCTGCGATCCACCAGCGCGTCGACCAGCACGACTGCCGCCGTCGCGAGCACGCGGGCCGCGCGCAACGTGAGCAGGTCGGCCGCG
The DNA here is from genome assembly GCA_050741055.1 of Burkholderiales bacterium. Classification (GTDB taxonomy): domain Bacteria; phylum Pseudomonadota; class Gammaproteobacteria; order Burkholderiales; family WYBJ01; genus WYBJ01. The sequence continues at coordinate 360 of JBOIEI010000045.1, forward strand.
CCCGGCCCCGCTCCGATCAAGTACACCTTGCCTTGGTTGGCTATCGCTTCGCGCATCGCAAATGAAAGGCGTCAATACCCACGGTAGGTCCCGCACACATGGACGCCGTTGTCCTCGATTCCAAAACCGGCCCGCGGCGTCGGTTGCTGCCGAGCAACCGACGTGCCATGTTGGACGCGCGTCGCTAGAGCCTTGGCATCACAGGATTTTCAACGGTTTCGGCGAGCGCGCAACGCATCCACGGAAACCTTTCGCCGCACTGCAGCAGTGCATCTCACAGAAGCTATGCACCGTACCGGACGCTGCGTGGACGTATTGCGACAAGAAGGCGGCGCCGAGGAGGCACCGCCTGAGAGGTCAGATCACCCGAAAATTCTTGAACTGCCACGGGTCGGTGGCATCGAGCTCCTCGGGAAACAGCATGCCGCGGGCTTGCAGCGGATTCCAGTCGGTATAGACGCCGACCAGGTTGCCGAGATACGGCCGGGCGACTTCGAGCACGCGCACATAGTCGATGTCGTCCGGATCCACCACGCCGGCATTCGGGTTCTCGCACGCCCACACGATCGCGCCGAGCACACCGGCGGCCACCTGCAGCGTGGTCGCGTTGTTGTATGGCGCGAGCTTGCGCGCTTCCTCGACGCTCAATTGCGAGCCGAACCAGTAACCGCCGCGCTCGTGCCCCATCAGCAGGACGCCGAGCTCGTCGATGCCGCCCTGGATGTCGTCCATGAGCACGCGATAGCGCGATTGCGGCTGGTAGTTGCGCCCGCAAAACTCGTGGATCGAAAGCACCGCGCCATCGCACGGGTGGTAGGCGTAATGGGCCGTGGGACGGAAGCGCACCCGATCTCCATCCTTCACCGTGTAGTAGTCAGCGATCGAGATCGATTCGCTGTGCGTGATGAGAAAGCCGTGGAAGGGGCCGTTGAGCGGGGTCCAGCTACGCACGCGCACCGACACGCCCGGGCGATTCAGGTAGATTGCGCAGCGCCGGCCGAAATCGTATTCGCTGCCATCGGCCGGGAAATGGCGCTCGTGCGAGCCCCAACCCAGCTCGCTGGGCTGCGCGCCTTCGCCGACGAAGCCATCCACCGACCAGGTGTTGACGAACTCGTCCGGGCGCTTTTGCGGGATCGCGAACTGCGTGTCACGTTCGGCCACGTGCACGACCTTCATGCCGATGCGCTGCGCGAGCAGCGCCCACTGCTCACGCTCTGTCGGTATCGCGACGGTCGACGTGCGGTCGCGCGCAATATTGAGCAGCGCCTGCTTGACGAAGTGCGACACCAACCCGGGATTCGCGCCGTGAGTCACGATCGCGGTCGAGCGCTTGCCGTGCTTGGCGTTCAAGGCGAGCGCCTTTTCACGCAGCGCGTAGTTGGTACGCCACGCTGCCGGTACGCTCTGATCGGTGTAGCCGCCCAGCCAGGGCTCGATGCAGGTGTCGAGATAGGCAATGCCGCGCTCGAGGCTGTAATCGATCAGGTCCACGCTGCCTACGTCGACCGAAACGTTGAGCAGGAAGTCTCCAGGCTCGAGGACACTATCGAGCACCGTGCGCCAGTTCGCCTGGGTCAGCGGTTCGACGCGGTACGGAATTCCGTACTTTGCAGCTTCGGCTGCACCCCGCTCGTCGGCGTTGATGATGAGGACACCGTCCTTGCGAATGTCCAAGTGGCGCAGCAGCAACGGCAACGTGCCCTGACCCACCGAACCGAAACCGACGAACACCAATTTCCCCGGAAGCCGGGCATGCTTCGTTTCCGCGATCATTTCTCGATAGAGCCTCCATGAATGCAGCGTCTGCTCGACAGCCGAGCAAACCGAGCGAGTGTAGCAATATCGTTTCTGCATCGCAAAAGGCAAGTCCGAATCCGCATGAGGCATCTTGCTATCATTGCAGTCGAGCGTCGTGCGTGCGCCGGTGCAGAGGAGAAGAGCCATGAATACCGCAGTGCCCGAGATCCCGGCGAAGGACATCGTTGCCCGCCTGGTGGCGCGCGCACGCGCGGCGCAGCGCATCGCGGCAAGCTACGATCAGTCCCGCATCGACGAGCTGGTGCTCGCCGCCGGCTGGGCGATCATGGCACCGGAGCGCAATCGCATACTGGCCGAGCTCGCCGTACGCGACACTGGGCTGGGGCGCGTCCAGGACAAGCTCGACAAGAATCATCGCAAGACGCTCGGCTTGCTGCGCGATCTGCGCGGTGCAAAATCGGTCGGCGTGGTGGCCGAATATCCTGAGAAGGGCATCGTCGAAATCGCACGCCCGGTCGGCGTGGTCGCCGCCGTCGTGCCCTCGACCAATCCGGGGGCCACGCCGGCCAACAACATCATCAACGCATTGAAGGGTGCCAACGCAATCATCCTGGCGCCGTCGCCCAAGGGCCATTCCACCTGTGCCAAGCTGCTCGAGTTCGTTCACGCCGAGCTTGGCCGTACGGGCGCGCCGCAGGATCTGGTGCAAATGCTGCCGCAGCCGGTTTCGAAGGCGATGAGCGAAGCACTGATGAAGCAGGCCGACCTGGTCGTGGTCACCGGCTCGCAGGCTAACGTGCGCGCGGCCTATTCGAGCGGAACGCCGGCGCTCGGCGTGGGCGCGGGCAACGTGGTGGTGATCGTGGACGACAGCGCCGATCTCACGGCCGCCGCGGCCAGGATCGCGCGTTCGAAAGTCTTCGATCACGCAACCAGTTGCTCGTCGGAGAATTCCGCCGTGCTGCTCGCACCGATTTATGCTGCGATGCTGAAAGAATTCGAACGCCAGGGCGGCGCGCTTCTGAATGCCGAGGAAAAGGCAAGACTGCAGGCGGTGATGTTCCCGCATGGAAAGCTCGGCTCGGCAACGACGGCGCAATCGGTAGCGAGGATCTGCGAGCTTGCCGGGCTCACGCGGCCCGAGCTGACGCGCGCGAGCTTCCTCATGGTCGAGGAGAGCGGCACCGGACGCGAGCACCCGTTCTCCGGCGAAAAACTTTGCCCCGTTCTCACCGTGTATCGGGCGCGCGACTTCGGGCATGCGTTCGCGCTCGCACAGTCGATCTACGACTACCAGGGCAACGGCCACTCGGTGGGCATCCACACCAGCGACGATGCGCACGTCATGAAGATCGGCCTGGAGATGACCGTGTGCCGCGTCATCGTCAATCAGGCGCATGCGATCGCCAACGGCGGCAGCTTCGACAACGGGCTGCCGTTCTCGCTCTCGATGGGTTGCGGCACCTGGGGCGGCAACGGCTTCTCCGAGAATCTCAACTACCGGCATTTCCTGAATACGACGCGCATCGTGCGTCCGATCGCGCCGAACGAACCGAGCGCGGAGGAGGTCTTCGCCGGCTACCGCGCCAAGTACGGCCTCTGATTCGCAGCCGCGAGCGCCGCATGAGCGCCGTACGAACGATCCGCCACTACGTCGACTGGCGCGCCGAGATCCAAGGCGATCGGCCCTATCTGCTTGCGCCCGAGCGCGGACTTGCGTTGACGTATGCCGAGCTGCAGCACAAGTCACGCTCGCTCACGGGCTATCTCCTCGGCCTGGGCCTGAGCATGGGCGACAAAGTGTCGTTCATGCTGCACAACGGCTATCAGGCGGCGCGGCTGCTGCTCGGCGCCATGTACGGCGGGTTCGTCGTGCAGCCGATCAACCTGCTGTCGCAACGCTCGCAGCTCGAATACGTCCTGGGC
>JBOIEI010000046.1:0-11010 GCA_050741055.1 Burkholderiales bacterium
ACGTAGAGCTCGGGGGCGACGATCTTGCCGGTCTGACCGACCTGGTAGTCGTTGGGCACGAAACCGGAATCGACTGCGGCGCGCGATGCGCCGACGGCGGCGTTCAGCTTGTCGGCTAGCGCTTCGAGAATCTTGAAGTTCTCGCCGCTGCCCATGCCGCGTCCGCCCGAGACGATGATGCGCGCGGCGGTGAGCTCCGGACGAGCCGACTTGGTGAGCTCCTGGCCCTGGACGGTGGTCAGCCCGGTGTCGGGCCCGGCCGGGATGGTGTCCACCGCGGCGCTGCCACCACTATCGGCGACGGGATCGAACGCGGTGCTACGCACGGTGATGACCTTGACCGAGTCGTTCGACTGCACGGTTGCGAGCGCATTGCCCGCATAGATCGGGCGCACGAACGAGTCGGGCGAGAGCACGTCACTGATGTCGGAGATTTGCGCCACGTCGAGCAGCGCGGCAACGCGCGGCATGAAATTCTTGCCGAACCCCGTGGCCGCGGCCAGCACGTGGCTGTAATTCTTGGCGAGCGGGACGATCAACGCGCTCAGGTTCTCGGCGGTCGGGCTGGCATACTCGGGGGCATCGGCGTGCAGCACCTTGGCCACGCCTTCGGCCTTGGCGGCGACTGCAGCCGCTTCGCCCGCCTGGTGGCCTGCAACCAGGACATGGATGTCGCCGCCGATCTTGCGCGCAGCGCCGAGGGTGTTGAGGAATCCCGGCTTGAGCCGGGCGCCGTCGTGTTCAGCAATGACGAGGATGCTCATCGAGTTAAACCTTTACCCGGTGAAGAGAGTGGATGCTGGAGTTAAGGATGAAAAAGTGAAGGGTGAAGGCGAAGGAGCTGTCAGCGCCAGCCTTCGCCAGGCAACCCTCAGATGACGCGGACTTCGTTCTTGAGCTTGTCCACCAGCTCGGCGACATCGGCCACCTTGACGCCGGCGGAACGCTTGGGAGGCTCGGCGACCGTGACGGTCTTCAGCCGTGGCGCCATGTCCACACCGAGCTGGTCGGGCTTGATGTTCTCCAGCGGCTTCTTCTTCGCCTTCATGATGTTCGGCAGCGTCACGTAGCGCGGCTCGTTCAGACGCAAGTCCGTAGTCGCCACCAAGGGCAGCTTCGCGCTGAGCTTCTCCAGACCACCGTCGATCTCGCGCGTGATCTGCGCCTGCTCGCCCGAGATTTCGATCTTGGAGATGAAGGTGGCCTGCGGCCAGCCGAGCAGCGCGCTCAGCATCTGACCCGACTGGTTGTTGTCGTCGTCGATCGCCTGCTTGCCGAGAATCACCAGCCCCGGCTGTTCCTTCTCGCACAGCGCCTTGAACACCTTGGCCACCGCAAGCGGCTGGACTTCCTCGCTGGTCTCGACCAGGATCGCGCGATCCGCGCCCATCGCGAGCGCCGTGCGCAGCGTTTCCTGGCATTGCGGTCCACCGATCGACACCGCGACGATCTCGCTCACGCTGCCGGCTTCCTTCATGCGCACGGCCTGCTCCACCGCGATCTCGCAGAACGGATTCATCGCCATCTTGACGTTGGCCGTGTCGACGCCGCTGCCGTCGCTCTTGACCCGCACCTTGATGTTCGCGTCCACGACGCGCTTGACTCCGACCAGAACTTTCATCGGCTCTTTCCCGTTTTGAATGGGTTCAAGCTGGCGATTATAACCTCGGGCTGCGCGGCAGCGGACCCCGCATACCGGGTTGCGGTTTCGCACAGCGGCATGGCGCCGAGCAGCGCCGCAACCCGGATGGGCTATGTCCGGCGCCTGGGCCAGCGCGCAGCCAGCTCGCCGACGATGCCGCGGCGGAAAGCGAGCACGCAGACGACGAACACGGCGCCTTGCACGATTGTCACCCAGGCGCCCAGCTCGGCCAGGTAGCTTTCCATGGTGATGACGAGAAAGGCGCCAACGACCGGCCCGAATACCGTGCCCATGCCGCCGAGCAGTGTCATCAGCACCACCTCGCCCGACATGGTCCAATGCACGTCGGTGAGCGAGGCGAGCTGGAACACCAGCGCCTTGGTCGCCCCCGCGAGCCCGGACAATGCCGCGGACAGGACGAACGCGACCAGCTTGTAGCGATCGGCCCGGTAGCCGAGCGAGATTGCGCGCATCTCGTTTTCGCGAATCGACTTCAGTACCTGGCCGAACGGCGAGTGGATCACCCGCCCGATCAGCAGGAAGCCGCCGAGAAAGATCGCAAGCACGAAGTAATACATCGTCAGCGGCGTCGACAAGTCGAGCAGGCCAAACAGCCGGCCGCGCGGCACGGCCTGGATGCCGTCCTCGCCGTGGGTGAACGCCGTCTGGATGTAGAAGAAATAGAGCATCTGCGCCAATGCGAGCGTGATCATGGCGAAGTAGATGCCCTGACGGCGGATCGCGAGCAGCCCCGCGAGCCAGCCGAGCAACGTGGAAGCGCCGGTGCCGAGCAGGATGGCGAGCTCCGGCGTCACACCCCATTCCTTGGCCGCGTGCGCGCACACGTAGCCGGCGGTGCCGAGGAACATTGCATGGCCGAACGAGAGCAGGCCGCCGAAGCCGATCAGCAGGTTGAAGGCGCACGCGAACAGCGCGAAGCACAGCGCCTTCATCAGGAACACGGGATAGAAGACGAAGGGCGCGAGCGCGAAGATCGTGGCCATGACCAGGAAGGCGCGCCAGCTCACCCCCGTCGAGAAGGTAGAGCGATCCACCCGTGTGCTTTCCCGGTTCATCGCTTCAGCGCTGCCCGAACAGGCCCTGCGGTCGCAGCATCAGCACGATCGCCATGATGATGAAGATGACCGTGTTCGAGGCTTCCGGATAGAACACCTTGGTCAGTCCCTCGATGACCCCGAGCCCGAAGCCGGTGACGATCGAGCCCATGATGGACCCCATGCCCCCGATCACCACCACGGCAAAGACGACGATGATGAGATCGGCCCCCATCTGCGGGCTCACCTGGTAGATCGGTGCCGCCAGCACCCCGGCGAAGCCGGCCAGGCCGACGCCGAAGCCGTAGGTCAGCAGGATCATGCGCGGCACGTTGACGCCGAAGGCTTGTGTCAGCGGCGCATTCTCGGTCGCCGCACGCAGGTACGCGCCCAGCTTGGTGCGCTCGATGACATACCAGGTGCCGAGGCAGACCACAGCCGAAGCGATGATGACCCAGGCGCGGTAGATGGGCAGGAACATGAAGCCGAGGTTGTGTCCGCCGGTCAGCTCGGCCGGCATGGCGTAGGGCAGGCCCGAGGAACCGAACTCGTTGCGGAACACGCCCTGAATGATCAGTGCGAGCCCGAAAGTCAGCAGCAGGCCGTACAGGTGATCGAGCTTGTACAAATGGCGCAGCAGGAGGCGCTCGACCGCAATCCCGGTGAGGGCCACCGCCAGCGGCACGATCAGCAGCGCCCACCAGTAGCCGAGCTGCCACTTGCTCAGCAGGAACCAGGCGCAGAAGGCGCCCAGCATGTACTGGGCGCCGTGAGCGAAGTTGATGATGTTGAGCAGGCCGAAGATCACCGCCAGCCCGAGCGAGAGCAGGGCGTAGAACGAGCCGTTGATGAGCCCGATCAGCAGCTGCCCGAACAGTGCCTGGGTGGAAATCCCCATCCGAGCCGGCTCGCTAGCGCGACATCCTACTTCTTGACCAGCTCGCATCCCCCATCAGCCAGCGGCCGGAACGCTTGCTCGGCTGGAATCGTGGAGCGCAGCTTGTAGTAATCCCACGGCGCCTTCGACTCGGACGGCTTCTTCACCTCGAACAGGTATGCAGGATGGATCTTGCGTCCGTCTGCCCGGATGCTGCCCTTGCCGAACAGCGGATCGTCGGTGGGCATCTCCTTCATCTTCGCGATCACCTTGGTGCCGTCGTCGGACTTCAGCGCCTCTACGGCCTTGAGGTAATGCAGCACGCCGGAATACACCCCGGCGTGGACCATGCTCGGATGGATGCCGCGCACCTGCGGCGCGAAGCGCTTGGTGAACGCCCGCGTCTGCTCGTTCATGTCCCAGTAGAAGGTCTCGGTGAAGATCAGGCCCTGCGCGGTTTTGAGCCCGAGAGCGTGCACGTCTGTGATGAACACGAGCAGGCCGGCCAGATTCTGCCCGCCTGCGACGATGCCGAACTCGGCGGCCTGCTTGATCGAGTTGATGGTGTCGCCGCCGGCGTTGGCGAGCCCGATGATCTTTGCCTTGGACGCCTGTGCCTGCAGCAGGAACGACGAGAAATCGGTGCCGGGGAAGGGGTGGCGAACCCTGCCCAGCACCTTGCCGCCGTTCTTGACCACCACCGCTTCGACGTCGCGCTCGAGCGCATGGCCGAACGCGTAATCGGCGGTGAGGAAGAACCAGGTGTTGCCGCCGGTCTTGACGATGGCATTGGCGGTGCCGTTGGCGAGCGCCCAGGTGTCGTAGGTCCAGTGGATCGTGTTCGGCGAGCAGGCCTTGCCGGTCAGATCCGAGCTGGCCGCGCCCGAGACGATGAAGGCCTTGCCTTTCTCGCGCGTGAGCTGGTTCACCGCCAGCGCCACGCTGGATGTGGGAACGTCGAAGATCGCATCCACGCCCTCGGCGTCGTACCAACGCCGGGCGATCTGCGAGCCCACGTCGGGCTTGTTCAGGTGATCGCCGAACACGACCTCGACCTTCATGCCCTTCTTGGCCGCGCCGAAATCCTCCACCGCCATGCGCGCGGCCACCACCGAGCCCTGCCCGGTCAGGTCGGCGTACGTGCCGGATTGGTCGTTCAGCACACCGATTTTGATCACGCCGCCGGAAATCTGCGCCGCGGCCGGCAGCGCCAACAGCGCTGCCGCAACGCCCGCACAGCACTTGTGTTTGAACATCATCGTCATTGTCATTCCTCCTCGTGACCGATTCGATCGTCAGATCGCGAACGCATCATACTCCCAGGTATTCGTGCAGCATGCTGGCCTTCGTCTCGAGCTCGCCGGCCGCGAGACGCTCGGCGACGCGCCCATGCTCGATCACGTAATGACGATCGGCGAGCGGCGCGGCGAAACGGAAGTTCTGCTCGACCAGGACGATGGTGAAGCCGCGTTCCTTGAGCCGCCGGATGACCTGTGCCAGCGCTTGCACGATCACCGGCGCGAGCCCCTCGGTGATCTCGTCGAGCAGCAACAGGTGCGCGCCCGTACGCAGAATCCGCGCCATGGCGAGCATTTGCTGCTCGCCGCCCGAAAGGCGGGTGCCTTGCGCGGTGTTGCGCCGCTCGTACAGATTGGGAAACATCGCGTAGATCTCGTCCAGCGACATGCCGCCCGCCTGCACCTGCGGTGGCAACAACAGGTTCTCCTCCACCGACAGGCTCGAGTAGATGCCGCGCTCCTCGGGGCAGTAGCCGACGCCGAGCCGGGCGATGCGATAGGTCGGCATGCCGATCGATTCCACCCCGTTCACGCGCACCGAGCCGGCGCGCCGGCCAACCATGCCCATGATCGCCTTGAGCGTCGTGGTGCGGCCGGAGCCGTTGCGGCCGAGCAAGGTCACGACCTCGCCGTGGCGTACCTCGAGCGACATACCGTGCAGGATGTGCGATTCGCCGTACCAGGCGTGCAGGTCGGAGACTTCGAGTACGGCATCCGCTTCAGGCATGCTCGGTCCCCATGTAGGCCTCGATCACGGCGGGATTGCTCGAGACCTCGGCGTAAGCGCCCTCGGCCAGGATCGCGCCCCGCTGCAGCACCGTAATCCGATCGCTGATGCCGGATACGACGTTCATGTTGTGCTCGACCATCAGCACGGTGCGTCCGCTCGCCACCCGCTTGATGAGCGCCGTGACGCGATCGACATCCTCGTGCCCCATGCCCGCCGTGGGCTCGTCGAGCAGCATCAGCTCGGGATCGAGCGCCAGGGTCGTCGCGATTTCCAGGGCCCGCTTGCTGCCGTAAGGCAGTGCGGCCGCCAACGCCCCTTCAGAGGATTCGAGGCCGACCGCGGCAAGCAACTCCCGCGCGCGCTGGTCGAAACGGTGCAGGACGCGCTCGGAGCGCCAGAAGTCGAAGGACGTACCGCGTGCACGCTGGAGCGCGATGCGCACGTTCTCGAGCACCGACATGTGCGGAAAAACCGCGGAGATCTGGAAGGAGCGCACCAGCCCCAAGCGCGCGACCTGCGCGGGGCTCGTGCCGGTGATGTCGCGGCCGGCGTAGTAGATCCGGCCGCTGGACGGCTGGAGGAACTGGCTGACGAGATTGAAGACCGTGGTTTTGCCGGCACCGTTCGGGCCGATCAGAGCGTGGATCGTGCCTCGGCGCACCGCCAGCTCGACGTTCGATACCGCGACGAAGCCCTTGAACTCCTTGGTGAGCGCCTGCGTGCGCAGGATTACGTCGTCGCCCGCCTCGAGCATCGCCTCTGCTCCTCCGATTCAGAACGGCCGACACTGCATGCCTGGGGATGCAGCGACACGACAGCGCTTCGACGATAGCAGGTTTGGACAGGCGACAACAAGCAGACGACCACCCCGCCTCCTTCGCCGGCACACCTCCTCGATGAGGAGGGAAAGTGGATTCCCCTGCCAAGAAGGGACGGGACGCGCAATGCGCGGACGGGGTGGTCCTACTCCCGGCGCTCGACCCCATCGGCGCCGCGAGCCCGCTCGCGCAGCACGTACTTCTGCACTTTGCCGGTCGCTGTCTTGGGTAGCGGCCCGAACACCACGGTCTTTGGCACCTTGAACCCGGCCAGATGCTCGCGGCAGAACGCAATGATGTCCGCTTCGGTTGCGTTGGCCTCGGGCTTCAAAGCGATGAACGCGCATGGCGTCTCGCCCCAGTGCGCGTCGGGCCGCGCCACCACGGCAGCTTCCAGTACCGCCGGGTGCTGATAGAGCGTGTCCTCGAGCTCGATCGAGGAGATGTTCTCGCCGCCGGAAATGATGATGTCCTTGGAGCGGTCCTTGATCTGGATGTAACCGTTCGGGTGGACAACGCCAAGATCGCCGGTGTGATACCAGCCGCCGGCGAAGCTTTCTTCGGTTGCACGCGGATTCTTCAGGTAGCCGCGCATCACGACATTGCCGCGCATCACGACTTCGCCCAGAGTCTCGCCGTCGCGCGGCACCGGTTGCAGCGTTTCTGGGTCGAGCACCGTCACTTCTTCCATGATGGCCTTGCGTACGCCAGCCCGGCTCTTGAGCTTCGCTCGCTCCGCGAGCGGGAGGGAATTCCACTCATCGTGCCAGGCGCACGCTACAGTTGGCCCGTAAGTTTCGGTCAGACCGTAGAGATGCGTGACCGCGATACCCATTTCTTCCATGCGCGCGATCACGGCCGCGGGCGGCGCGGCGCCGCCGGTCATCGCCTCGAGCGGATGGTCGACCAGCGAGCGCTCGGCATCCGGGGCGTTGACCATCATATTGAGCACGATCGGCGCGCCGCACAGGTGAGTCACGCGATGCTGCTCGATTGCCTCGAAGATCGCCTTTGTTTCGACTCGGCGCAGGCACACGTTCGTGCCGCCCAGCAGCGCCATGGTCCAGGTGAACGACCAGCCGTTGCAGTGGAACATCGGCAGGGTCCAGAGGTACACCGAATCCGGACCCATGACCGAAGCGACTGCATTACCGAAGGAATTGAGATAGGCGCCGCGGTGGTGGATCACGACGCCCTTGGGATTGCCGGTCGTGCCCGAGGTGTAGTTGAGCGCGATCGCCTGCCATTCGTCCCGCGGGAGTTCCCAGCGATGCGTGGGATCGCCGGTCTCGAGGAATGCTTCGTAGTCCAGCTCGCCGATGCGCGGGCCTTCGCCGTCGTAGATCGGATCGTCGACGTCGATCACGCGCGGCGGATGCTCGCAGCGCCGAAGGGCCTCGGCCGCCACGGCGGCGAATTCCCGATCCACCAAAAGCAACTTGGCGCCGCCATGGGCCAGGATAAAGCCGATCGTCGCCGCGTCGAGGCGGATGTTGATGGTATTGAGCACCGCGCCGCTCATCGGCACGCCGAAATGCGCTTCGTACATCGCCGGCGTGTTCGGCGACAGGACGGCGACGGTATCCTCGATCCCGATTCGGCTTCGCGCCAAGGCCGATGCCAGCCGGCAGCAGCGTGCGTACGTCTGCGCCCAGGTCTGGCGCAGCGCGCCGTGGACGAGCGCGATCTTGTCGGGATAGACCTCGGCCGAGCGCGCAAGAAAGCTGAGCGGGGACAGCGCGACGAAATTGGCCGGATTCTTTCCGAGCCGGTCATCGAAGGGATTCGACACTCTTCTGTCCTTGCGCCCCTGGCATGTCTGCGCGCACCGGACGCGTCTCCCGATCGAACCCGCCAAGCGTCGCAGGCGCACTGGACGGTATGCCGCGGGACCCGGCACGGGCAATGATTGCAAGCGATGTTAAGCCCACGCGACGCCGTGCTTCAAGAAGGTTCTCGCCATCGTTCGCTTTCGCGGCGGTTGCAATGGCGTCTCGATCATGGCAAGCAGGCTCTGTGCCGCGGGCGAAACGCGCGCGCGCCCGCCGAGTGATAATGCAGATGTCTCGCTCCGGACGCAGACCGGTCGGACACGGAACGCTGGATCGAGCGCGATGGAGGTCATCCAGAAAGAAAACGTACGGCTCGATCGATCGACGTCAAGGAGGAGAGCATGAATCGTGGTGGTTTGACTTATGGCCTGCTGCTTGTTCTGGCTGCATGCGCGAGCAACGTCGTCGCCCAGGGATTTCCCTCGCGTCCCATCCGGATCGTGGTTCCGTTTCCTCCGGGCGGACCTTCGGACTATTCCGCGCGCGTCATCAGCGCCAAGCTGCCCGAGTTCTTCGGCCAGCAGGTGATCGTCGACAACCGCGCCGGCGCAGCCGGGACGCTCGGCGCGAACATGGTCGCGGGCGCGGCGCCGGATGGCTACACGCTGCTCATCGCGAATACCGGCATGCTGACCATTCTGCCGCATCTAAAAAAGGTACCGTACGATCCGTTCAGCGACTTCACGCCCATCACCAACCTGATCGGCGGCCCGTCGTTCCTGCTCACCCATCCCTCGGTGCCGGTGAAGAACCTGCGCGAGCTTATTGCTCTGGCCAAGCGCAAACCGAAGCAGCTCACCTATGCCTCCGCAGGGGTGGGCCAGATCTCGCACATGAACGGCGAGCTGATGAAGCTCCTCGCCGGTATCGACGTGTTGCACGTGCCTTACAAGGGCACAGGCCAGGTCATGCCCGAACTGCTCGGCGGCCAGGTTTCAATGACCTTCTCCACCTCGGCAGAAAACATGTCGTTCGTGCGGGCGGGCCGGGTGCGGTTGCTGGCGGTGACGGGCCCCAAGCGCCTGGCGATTCTTCCCGATACACCGACGATGGCCGAATCGGGCCTGCCCGGCTTCGCGTCGCTCAACTGGAACGGCATCGTCGGACCCGCGAAGATGCCGCGCGATATCGTCGAGCGTCTCAACCGGGAGATCGTGCGCGGGCTCAACCTCGGCGACGTCAAGGAAAAGATCGCGGCCCAGGGCAACGAGGTGATCGGCGATTCGCCCGATCACTTTGCCAAATTCATCCGTGCTGATTCGGACAAGTGGGGCAAAGTGGTCAAGCAGGCGGGCATCAAGCTCGAGTAGGCGGCGCAGCCACACCAAGGAATCACACGATCGCAACGGAGTGATTCCCCGAGGCATACGCTCCTCGCTGAGCGACCCGCCGATGCGTGGTATATATCTCCGCAGTCGACGCCCTCACACACCTTTGACCGCCCGGAACGAGGCGCGCGTGCCGGTTCGAGGCCACCTTCGAACGAACGAGAAGGAGGAAGCAGTGAAGCAAGCGGCAAAGCGACGCGGCATTCAGGCAGCGAAGAAAGCCGTCAGTGGGCGCGCCGCGCTCTGGCGAGCAACCGGGCGCGCAGCACCGGTTGGCCTCAGTCTACTGGCGCTGATCGCCTCTGCCTTCGGCTCGACGGCAAGCGCGCAATCATGGCCCGCTCGACCGATCCGCTACATCGTTCCGTTTCCGCCGGGCGGCGGCACCGACACGTCCGCCCGCTTGATGGCGCCTACCCTTTCGTCCGAACTCGGCCAGCAAGTCGTGATCGAAAACCGGCCCGGCGCCGGCGGCATGATCGGCGTCGAACAGGCAGCCAAGGCCGCACCCGACGGTTACACCATGGTGCAGGCGACCGTCGGCCAGGTCTCGATCAATCCCAACCTGCTGCGCAAGCTCAGCTTCGACCCGGACAAGGACCTGGCGCCGGTGGCGCTCACGGGCGATCTGTTCAACGTGCTGGTGGTGCATCCGGCGCTGCCCGTGCGTTCGGTGTCAGACCTCGTCGTGCTGGCACGCAAGCGCCCGGGAGAGCTCAATTTCAGCTCGTCCGGCGTCGGCGTGCCCGATCATCTGGCGGGCGAGCTGTTCCAGATCATGACCAAGACCAAGATGGTGCACGTGCCGTACAAGGGCGGGCCGCTCGCCATGGCCGACCTGGTTGCCGGCAACGTGCAATTGATGTTCGCCACGGTGGCTTCCTCGATCGGCATGGTGAAGGCCAACAAGCTGCGGCCGATCGCGATCACCAACGGCAAGCGCTTTCCGGGGATGCCGCAACTGCCGACCATCGGAGAAGCCGGCATCCCGGGATTCGCCGTCGACAACTGGACTGGCGTGTTCGTGCCGGCCGGCACGCCGAAGGAGATCATCACGCGCTTGAACACAGGCTTCGCCAAGGCGGTCGGCGTCCCGGAAACACGAACCCGGCTGCTCGGTTCGGGAATCGGCGTCGCCTCCAGCACACCGGAACAATTCGCGACCTTCATCCAGAAGGAGACCGCGAAATGGAAGAAGGTGATCGCGAACGCGAATGTGCGGATCGATTGATCGGCACGGGCTGCGAGCCCCGACACGCGGCATCACAGCGCCGCAGCGCGATGGCTGCGCCCGCAGGTTCGCGCCTCAGGTGTCGATGGCCTGAGCGCTTCTCGCCTGCTGGCGCAGGACGAACTTCTGGATCTTGCCGGTCGAGGTCTTCGGCAGCGGTCCGAACACCACCGCCTTGGGCGCCTTGAAGTGCGCCATG
>JBOIEI010000047.1:0-4653 GCA_050741055.1 Burkholderiales bacterium
AAGCGGGCAAAAGTGTCGAAATCGGCGCCAGACGCGAAGCGAACCACAGCCAGGTTGGACACCTGGCGAGGATTCGCGACAATGTATGGCGTCGATTCTCGGCATCTTTTGCGCGGCGAATTTCGGACTCAGGACACTAGGCCGCGCGCATGACCGCTTCGATCTCGGCAATCGACTTGGGCGCCGCGGCGGTCAGAACTTCGCAACCCTCGGGCGTAACCAGCACGTCGTCCTCGATGCGGATGCCGATATTGCAGAACGCGTCCGGCACGCCTTCGCCCGGACGGACATAGATGCCGGGCTCGACCGTAAGCACCATGCCGCTCGCCAGGGGTTTCCAGCGCCCTTCGGCGCCGTAGTCGCCCGCGTCGTGCACGTCGAGACCCAACCAGTGGCCGGTACGATGCATGTAGAAGCGCCGGTACGCACCGCTCTCGATCACCGAGTCAGGATCGCCTTGCAAAAGGCCAAGGTCGAGCATGCCCTGCGCCAGCGTGCGCACCGCCGCATCGTGCGGATCGCTGAAGCTTCGGCCCGGCGCGACCGCTGCGATCGCTTCGGCCTGAGCGGCGAGCACCAGCTCGTAGAGCGCCTTCTGCGCGCCTTCGAAGCGGCCGCTCACCGGGAAGGTGCGCGTGATGTCGGAAGCATAGCCATCGAGCTCGCAGCCGGCGTCGATCAGCAGCAGCTCGTTGGGCTCGAGCAACGCTCGGTTGGATATGTAGTGCAGCACGCACGCATTCGCGCCCGCGGCGACGATCGAGGTATACGCCGGGGCCTGCGCACCGTGGCGCAGGAACTCGTGCATGAGCTCGGCCTCGATCTCGTATTCGTGTAATCCCGGGCGCGCGAAACGCATGGCGCGCCGGTGCGCCGAGGTCGAGATGGCGGCCGCGCGCCGCATGGTGGCGAGCTCGTGCGCGTCCTTGATGAGGCGCATTTCGTCCAGGATGCTGCGCAGATCGACCACTTCGGCCGGTGCGCGTACACCGGTGCGTGAGCGCAGCCGCACGGTATTCAACCAGCCGGTCACGCGCGCGTCCCACTGCGGATCGGCACCAAGGCTGAAATACAGGCGCTCGCGATCGCCGAGCAACGTGGGCATCTGCTCGTCCAGGGACTCGATCGGGTACGCCTCGTCCATCTCGAACATTTCGCGCGCGACCTGCGGGCCGTAGCGGAAACCGTCCCAGATCTCGCGTTCCTCGTTTTTCGGCCGGCAGAAGAGAATGCTGCGCGGCGCCGCACCGCCGATGACGACCAGTACCGCGTCGGGCTCGGTGAACCCGGTAAGGTAGTAGAAGTAGCTATCGAAGCGGTAGGGAAACGAGGCGTCGCGATTGCGCACGCGTTCGGGGGCCGTCGGCACGATCGCCACGCCCTCGCCCATGGCGTGCGCGAGCCGCTCCCGCCTTGCCGTGAATGCCGCTACCGGATTTGTCGCCATCGATTCGGACCTTCGCAGATTGGTTAACGCGCACGACGCACGCTACGCGCCCCATTGCCGGCGCGCTGCCCGCCGCCGATGTATTGCAACACCGCGGCCAGCGAGGCGCAATGCGCTCGGGCCCCGGATAACCCCTTCGGCAGCCCTTGCTCCGAGGCAACACGCCGACTCGCGCTTGCCGTACATGGCTACCTTCCAGACCCGCGGCGGCACGCGTCAGCTTGCTTCTCCTGTGGCCCCCAAAGTGGCCCGCAGCTGGGCGAGCCGCTGCGGCGTGCCGACGTCGACCCAGCGCCCGGCAAAGCGCTCGCCATGCACTCGCCCCTGCGCCCCCGCGTCGTACAGCATGGGTCCGAGCGGCTTGCGGCTACCCGGCGCGATGCCGGCGAAGAAGCTCGGGCGGTAGGCGCCGATCCCGCTGAAGGTCAACCGTCCCTGCGCCGCCACGCCCACCAGACCATCGCGGCTCAGTGTGAAGTCGCCCCGCGGGTGGTGGGCCGGATTGTCGATCAGCACGAGGTAGGCGGCCCAGTCGGTGTGTTCGCGTTCGAGCCGATCGAGCACAGGCGGCAGCGCCGAGTAGTCGTACTCGCAATAGATGTCGGCGTTGACCGCGACGAATGCATCGTCCCCGAGCAGAGGCAGCGCCAGCGCGACGCCGCCGGCCGTCTCCAGGGCCACCGGCTCGTGCGAATAGCGTATGCGGGCGCCGAGCCTCTCACCGTCGCCGAGCTCGGCCACGATCATTTCGGCCAGGTGCGAAACGTTGACCACGATGTCGCGGATGCCGGCCGCGGTCAGCCGGCGCACCTGCCACTCGATCAGGCTTGCACCGCCGACGGTGAGGAGCGGTTTCGGAATCCGGTCGCTCAACGGGCGCATGCGCTCGCCGCGGCCGGCCGCCAGGATGATCGCGTTCACGGCGCGCTCAGAAGGTGTCGACCAGGCGCGGGGTGCGGCCATGCAACTGGTCGAGCAGGCGCGCAAGCGGATTCAATTCGCGATACCGGCTCGCGGCACGCTCGAGGTAGCGCAACACCGGCGGCAGGTCGTCCAGGTAGCGCGCCTTGCCATCGCGGTGCCATAGGCGCGCGAAGATGCCCAGCACCTTGAGATGGCGCTGCACGCCCATCCACTCGAAGTCGCAATAGAACTCGGCGAAGTCCGCTCGAACCGGAAGGCCCGCCCGGCGCGCCATTTCCCAGTAGCGCACCGCCCAGTCGATGACGCGCTCTTCCGGCCACTCGACGTAGGCGTCTTTCAGCAGCGACACCAGGTCATAGCTGAGCGGTCCCAATACCGCGTCCTGGAAATCGAGGATGCCGGGGTTGGGATCGGTCAGCATGAGGTTGCGTGAATGGTAGTCGCGGTGCACGTACACGCGCGGTTCGGCGAGGTTGCGGGCGATCACCGCATCGAACGTTCGCTCCAGGCGCTCCCGCTGCTCCTTCGTCAGCACTCGGCCGAGATGGCGCTCGACGTACCAGTCGGGGAACAGCGCCACCTCGCGCCGCAGCAGCGCAGCATCATACTCGGGCAACGCAGCCGCGGTGCTGGCAGCCTGAATGCGCACCAGCGCTTGCAGCGCATCGCGGTACAAGTGCTCGACGTCTGCATCCGGCAATGCCTGCAAGTAGGTCGTGGCGCCGAAATCGGTGAGCAGCAGGAACCCGCGCGCCAGGTCCTGCGCGAGGATCCGCGGCACGTTGACGCCGGCGCGGCCGAACAGCTCGGCGACACGCACGAACGCCGCGCAGTTCTCCTGCGGCGGCGGCGCGTCCATCGCGATCAGCGTGCCGTCGGCATGGGTGATGCGGAAATAGCGGCGAAAGCTCGCGTCCTCGGAAGCCGCAGCGATGCTCGCGGGTTGCGCGCCGAGTTGATCGCACACCCATAGTCTCAGCTGCTCGCTGCGATCCATCGCGATTGCGTTGCCTTCCCGGAGCGGCGATTCTATCATTCGCCAACCCGAAGCCTCGCGTAACGATCGCGTGCTCGGTGTCCGGGCGGTTCGGCGGCAGTCAGGACCGAACTCCGATATACCAGGCTCCCACCGAGAACGATGCGCTACCGACCTTTGCAGCCGCTGAGCATCGTTGCGCTGCTGCTCGCCGCAGCCAACGCGCACGGCGCCGGCCCCGGTCTCGGTCTGAAGCTCGACCCGTCGCTGTCCGCACCGGTGCCCGGGAGCGAGGAGCGCCTGCCCGTTTTCATCGACGCGGACGACATTCGCGGCCACCAGGACCGCGATGTCGAGGCGCGCGGCAGCGCCCGGTTCCGTACCCGCGACAAGCGGCTGTTCGCCGATTGGCTGCTCTACCAAGTGGGATCGGAGGAGGTCGAAGCGGTCGGTAACGTGCGTCTGGAGCAAAACAACGGCGATACGGTGGAAGGCACGCGGCTCAAGCTCAACCTGCAAACCGAGCAAGGCTATCTGCAGGAGCCGACGTTTAGGCTCGGGGTGCAGAACGCGCGCGGCGATGCGAAGGAGTTCCTGTTCGTCGGCGAGAACCGCTACCAGGTGGACCACGGTCGCTACACGACCTGCGGCCCCGGCGAAGACGACTGGTTCATTCGTGCGCGCGAGCTCGACCTCGATCGCAATACGAACGTCGGCACGGCGCACGATGCCAGCGTCGTATTCTTCAACTACCCCTTCCTGTACACGCCGTGGATGGATTTCCCGCTGAGCGATGCGCGCAAGTCCGGGTTTCTTTCGCCCACCTTGGGCACCGGCGGCAAGAGCGGGTTGGAGTTCTCCATTCCCTACTACTGGAACATCGCGCCCAACCGCGATGCGACCATCACGCCGCATATCATGTCCAAGCGCGGGCTCATGATCGGCAACGAGTTCCGCTATCTCGAGCGCGGCTACCGCGGGACCGCGCGCTTCGAGGTGCTGCCGGACGACAAAGTACAGGGCGACGATCGCTGGGCCGCCTACCTGCTGCATAACCAGATCTGGGGGCCCTGGTCGCTGTACGCGAATCTGCAGCGAGTCTCGGACGACGACTACTTCCGCGATCTGTCGACGCAGATCCGGGCCACCTCGAAGGTCCTTCTGCCGCTCGAAGGCACAGCGACGCGCGCGGGGGCGCTGGGCAGCAACGGACAATGGGTATTGAGCACACTCGCGCAGCGCTGGCAGACTTTGCAGGATCCACGCGCACCGATCACCCCGCCGTACAACCGGCTGCCGCAAGTCA
>JBOIEI010000048.1:0-3244 GCA_050741055.1 Burkholderiales bacterium
GCGAGCACCGGATCGTCCGGCGCGGGCTTCGTTCGCACCAGCCCCAGCTTCAATGCCGCGATCGCCGCCCGGTGCGCCCGTTCGGGATCGAGCCGGTGCAGGAGCGGACGCACCACGCGGTAATCGATCATGGCGCGCTTCGCTTGTCGCTCGTCCCGATACCCTATGACGGCCGGTTTCTTCTCCCGACCCTGGAAGGTGCTGCAATATCTTGTCCGCTGCCGCAACGCACGCTGCGACGTTCCACGGCTGATTCTGATAGGATTCTCGCACGATGTACAGCCAGCGATGGAATGCGGCCGCACCGCCATGAAGCGCCTGATCATCGCCGTCACCGGCGCCTCCGGAGTGATCTACGGGGTGCGTGCGCTCCAGATCGTACGCGCCCTGCCGGAGCTGGAAACCCATCTGATCCTGTCGCCCTCCGCGGCCCGCACCCTTGTCGAGGAGACCGACTACTCGATCGAACAGGTGCGCGCGCTCGGCGATCATGTCTACAGCCACAAGGATATCGGCGCAGCCATCTCCAGCGGCTCGTATCGCACCGAAGGCATGCTGATCGCACCCTGCTCGGTAAAGACGTTGAGCGGCGTGGCCAACTGCTTCGACGACGAGCTGGTGGTGCGGGCCGCGGATGTCTGCCTGAAAGAGCGGCGGCGCGTCGTGCTGCTGTTCCGCGAGACGCCGTTGCACGCCGGGCACATCGAGCTGATGGCGCAGGCGACTCGCAATGGCGCGATCGTCATGCCGCCGGTGCCCGGGTTCTATCATCGCCCGCAATCGGTGGGCGACATCGTCACGCAAACGGTGGGACGCGCACTCGACCTGTTCGGCATCGACGCCCACGTCGACAAGCGCTGGAAGGAAGCCGACGCCGCGGTGGAATTGCCGCCGCGGCGTAGCGGTGCCACACGCAGCCGGCCGCTGCGCTGAAGGCGCCGGCGCGCAATCGAATCGACGCCATGTCTGCCGAGCGCACGACCGCGCACGCGTTCTGGGACTTCTCCTTCGCCTTCTACGCCAGGCCGGGCGTTGCTAGAGCCTGTTTGGAGCTGCAGGAAAGCTGTGGCGTCGACGTGAACGTGTTGCTGTTCCTGCTCTACCTGGCACGCAGCAGGCGCCTGCTGGTGGCTGCCGATGTCGAGCGCATCGACGCATTGGCTACGCCGTGGCGGCAAGCCATCGTCATTCCCCTGCGTAACGTGCGGCGGGCGCTGAAGGCGCCAGTGGGCGCATTCCATCCGGACGCAACGGCGGCGCTGCGCACCGAGGTCAAACGCATCGAGCTTGCGGCCGAGCGCGTGCAGCAGGAAACGCTGGAGCGGCTGGCGGTGGACGAGGCACTGGGTACGCCCTGCCTCGATCCGGCCGCCTGTGCCCGCGTCCACCTGCAGCTCTATGGCGATCGCATCGGTGCGCTGGAGGGCGACCCCAGCGAGCGAATCCTGGCGCAATTCGCCGCGCTGGTATCGCAGTAGGGCTCGCGGCAGCGAGCGTGATACGATCCGCCGCATTGCTGTGACGATCGGCCGTTGCGCTTCGCTGTCAGGGAGAGGGGCACGCCCCAGGCGGGCACGTGCACACAGTGAAAGGAGTGGAGATGCAGAAGGACGAAAGCCCGATCACCGGCCATAAGCCGCTCAACGCGGCGCAGATCGGCGACATGAACATGGTGAAGCACCTCGGCAAGGAATGCCGGGATCTGATCGCCTACCTCGAACAGGGCAACCTGGATTACGACCAGCGCTGGATCGACGTGGCGCGCACGCAGATGCAGCTCGGGCTGATGGCGCTCACCCGCGCGGTGGCCAAGAACGACTTTTTCTGAGAGGAAGAAGCCAGGCTCGCTGCTGCGGGTCATGCTGTGTATCGAGGTCCGTCGCAGCTGTTCGGCTGCGCACCCGCAACGCATCGAGCTTCAGCGTTTGCCGCAAATGGCCTTTCCGTCCTGCCAACCTTGCGCGTACTGGCTGTCGACGGCTGCGCGTGCGTCGTCCCGCCGCTCGCTGCCGCGGGCGCTATTGCACCCATGCTTGAAACCTTCCTTGAAGGCGGCCGAGTAGCCCGACAGGTTCACCGGCGGCGGTGCCGCGCCCGGCTTCGTTTGCGTTTGCGCGCACGCCCCCGCGACGATCGCTGCCGCCAGCAGCAAGCCGGTTCGAAGCGCCGCAGAGCAAGCCTCGGCGCGCGCGCTGGCTTTCGATCGCACCTTCCGCATCGTCATGGCATTCATCGCGTCGCACCTTGGGAGCGTAGTTGCGCTATCGCCTCCGCCGACAGACCGAGCAGCTCGCGCAGCACCTGGTCGGTATGCTCGCCCAGGCGCGGCGCCGGCCGCGCCGGCGTCGCCGGGGCGTCGGACATCCTGATCGGATTGCCCGGGACGCGGACGCGGCCCACGTCGGGATGGTCGTATTCCAGGATCATGGCATCCTCCGCGACAGGCGGCTCGGCGAACGCGCCATCGAGATGGTTGACGGGCGAGGCCGGCAACTGCGCGGCCCGCATGCGCGTCATCCAATCCGACACGTCGCGCGTGGGGAATATGGCCTCGAGTTGTGGCACCAGGACCTCCCGGTTGCGGCATCGATCCGCATTGGTTGCGAAGCGCGGATCGAGCGCAAGCTGCGGGCGCTCCAGCACCTCGCACAGCTTGCGCCAGAACGATTCCTCGCGCGTGGCCACGACGATGTAGCCGTCGCGCGCCCGGAACGCCTGCCACGGCACCGTGTAATCGTGGCCCGAGCCCGGCGGCTGCGGCAGCTCGCCATTGGAGAGCCACATGGTGCCGATGTAACCGAGCAGGTTCAGCATGCAGTCGAACATCGACAACTCCACGCGCTGTCCGCGGCCGGTGCGTTCGCGCGCATACAAGGCAGCCAGTATTCCTTTGCACGCATAGATTCCGCCGCTCATGTCGGCCAGCGGAATGCCGACCCGCACCGGCGGCCGGCCGGGCTCGCCGGTGATCGCCATGTGGCCGCTGATGGCCTGGATGATGATGTCGAGCGCCGGATAGTCCTTGTAGGCGCCGCTGCCGAACCCGGTGATCGAGCACTGGATGATGCGCGGATTAATGGCGCTCAGGCGCGGATGATCGATGCCGAGCCGCTCCAGCACCCCGGCGCGAAAATTGTCGACCACCACGTCGCTCACGCGCACCAGATCGTAGAACACCTGCCGCCCGGCCTCGGACTTGAGGTTCAGCACGATGCTCTGCTTGTTGCGGTTGAGTGTGAGAAAG
>JBOIEI010000049.1:0-2625 GCA_050741055.1 Burkholderiales bacterium
GCGGAATCTCGCCGCTCAAAAGTGCCGTCATTGCCGGCGCGCCGCCTTGGTATGGCACATGCGTAAGCTTGATGCCCGCCATCGCAGCGAAAAGCTCGCCCGCCAAGTGTCCCGCGTTGCCGTGTCCGGCCGACCCGAAGGTGACCTCCCCGGGGCGCGCCCGGGCGAACGCGGCGAGCTCCTTCATGTTATTGACGGGCATGGACGGATGCACCGAGATGATGAATGGCGCGAGGAACATCTGCGTGAGGGGCACGAAGTCGCGCACCGCGTCGTACGGAAGCTTCCTATAGAAGCTCGGATTGATCGTATGGGTTCCGTCGACGCCAGCGAGCAACGTGTAGCCGTCGGCGGGCGCTCGCGCGACGATCTCGGTGGCGATGATGCCGTTCGCGCCGGGCCGCGGGTCGGCGAGCACCTGCTGGCCCCACATCTCGGTGAGATGCTGGCCGATCAGGCGCGAATAGATTTCCGCCGCGCCGCCGCCACCGAAGGTGACGACGATACGCACCGGTTTTGTGGGATACGTCGACTGCGCGTGGCATACGGCACCGAAGAGGGCAGCGCACGCGATCGACGCAAGAGCTGTGATTGCTTTCACCACTGCTTGTCTCCTCCGTCGTTTTGGTTTCTCGGCTTACGCGTCGCGTGCGAGCTGCCACGCGAGTAGCCGCGTTCCGAGCTCGAAATCGGCTATCGTCATCGATTATTCGGCGACGTGACTGCCGTTCGCATTGCGAACGAAGATCATCGCGGCGGGGATCCCCGCCTGCATGAAATCCTGAGCATCGTGGCCGCCTCCGCTCGCGAGATCGATCGCCCGCAGCTCGAGCGCGGCGCAACCCGCCTTGAGCTCACGGCGCAGCGTGCTGTCGAGCACCGTAGGGGCGATGACAGAAAACGTCCCCAACTCGAAGCGCACATTGCGGCGCGCTGCGATCTCGGCTGCCGCTGCCGGCACCAGCTCGCGCATGGTCGCGAGCACGTCGGGCTCGGCGCTGCGCAGGTCGAGCGAGAAACGCGCTTCACCCGGCACTTTGGAAAGGCTGTGCATTGTTGGGTCGGTGTAGAGCTTGCCGAAGGTGAACACGAGATCTCGACTCGCGGCATCGAGCTCCTGCCATTTGCGCTCGACCGCCAGCACGAGCTCGGAGGTCGCGATCACCGCGTCGCGCCGCAGATCCTGCGGCGTCGCCCCGCCGTGGTTGTACTCGCCCAGGCAGCGTGCGTCGCGCAGCCTCGAATTGCCGCGTATGCCGGTCACGACGCCCACCGGAATGCCGCGATGCTCGAGCACCGGGCCCTGCTCGATGTGGAGCTCCAGATAGGCCTTGATGCGCGTGCGGTCGAGGTGCGGCGGGTTGGCGCGCACCGCATCGGGATCGAGCCCGCAGTCCCTCATGTGCTCGGCGAGAGATCGCCCGCTGTCCACGCGTATCGCCTGATCGAATTCGTCCGAGCGTATCGAGCCGAGCGCCATGCGGCTGCCGAGGTGTCCGCCATGCGGCCCGGAAAACCAGCTCCCCGTCTCTTCGGCGCGAACCCCCATTACCGTGATGTCGCGCACCGGCGTGATCGCCGCGAGCGTCAGTGCGCGGATCGCGGCGATACCTGCGATGACACCCGCGGCGCCGTCGAAATTGCCGCCTTTAGGGACCGAATCGAGGTGCGAGCCGACGAACCACGCAGGCGCCGCACGATCGCGCCCCGGCAGGGTCATGTACAGATTACCGCCCGCATCGGTTGTCACTTCCAGGTCGAGATCGCGTGCGACGCGAGCGAGGAGCCCGTGGGCGTACTGTTCACCTTCTCCGTAGGACGCGCGTGTCACGCCGCCAGCGGGATCCGCGGTGTCGCGCGCCAGGCTGACGAAAACCGACTGTGCCAGCGGCATGGCGTCGGCGATAGCTGTGCGAAGCTTCTCTTCGAGCTTTCCCATCGGCTCTTACTCCCGTGCGGCTTGCGCCGGCCATTAGGCTGCAGTGAGCTCCGCCACGACCTCGCGCCAGCGCAATTGCATGCGTCCGGGCTCGAGCGCGGCCAGCGCTCGAACTGTGGGCAGAAAGTGCGGATACACCGGCGCGGCGATGGCGTTCGCCTTCTCGAGGATCACCGTCTCGTCGAAGGGCTGATCGGGACCGCCGCGCGCGCTCAGGCATTCGCTGACCAGCGTCTCGCCGCCGCTGAAATGCAGCGTAATGCGTGCCGGCCGGTCATTGGGGCGCGGCAGCGCAGGCTCGAATTGCCGCAGCTCGATACGGCTGCGCAGGCGCGCGACTTCCGGATGCGAGAGCGACTCGGTGGAAAACGCCTCGATTCCTGCATCACCATAGACGCACGCAGCGGCGACGCGTGCTCGAACGAAAAGCGGGCGGCGAGCGTCGTGGGCGGCGCTTGGTTGCTCATGCCGGGACGGTGAGTCTCGAGCTCTATACGCTCGATGCGGCGTATGGCGTCGGTGGCCGTTAGCTGCTCGCGTGCGAGCAGCATCGCCTCGACCGCCGAATGCGTCGACTGGCAGCAACCGTGGATCTTGTGGAAGCCCTGCGTTATCGCCCATGTCCGGCCGAGATCGGCTGACAGCACTTCGGGCTGTGGCCGTTGGCCGAGCAGCTGCGTATACGT
>JBOIEI010000050.1:0-4166 GCA_050741055.1 Burkholderiales bacterium
CGGCAAATGCGATGACGCCGCGCGGGCGAACGAAAAGGGCCGCCGAAGCTGCCTTGCTGCTGGCGTGCGAAGGCCGGCCGGGCTACCTTCTCTGGCGCAGCTTGCGGATGGCCGCCAGCTGCGCTGCCGCCATCGCGAGCTCGCTCTCGACGGTGGCGATCTCCTGCGCGCCCTGGGCATTGCGCCGCGCTTCTTCGGCCCGCTGCTGCGCTTCCAGGGCTTTCGCCTCGTCCAGGTCCTGCCCGCGTATCGCCGTATCGGCCAGCACGGTCACCATGTTCGGCTGCACCTCCAGGATTCCGCCGGCGACGAAGATGAGCTCCTCGTCGGCCTGTCCCGATACCTTGATGCGCACCGTCCCGGGTCTTATCCGGGTGATGAGCGGCGTATGCCGCGGATAGACACCGAGCTCGCCCACCTCGCCGGGCAGAACGACAAACTCCGCCTGTCCCGAGAAGATCGCGTGCTCGGCGCTGACAACATCGACCTGCATGGTAGCGGCCATAACGATTCCTTGCGCTCGGCTTGAGATCCGGGTCCGCCGCTATTGCAGCGACTTCGCCTTCTCGAACGCTTCCTCGATGGTGCCGACCATGTAGAAGGCCTGCTCCGGCAGCGCATCGCACTCGCCGTTGACGATCATATTGAAGCCGCGGATCGTGTCCTTGAGCGATACGTATTTCCCTGGCGAGCCGGTGAACACCTCGGCCACATGGAACGGCTGCGACAGAAAGCGCTGGATCTTGCGGGCGCGCGACACGGCCAGCTTGTCTTCCGGGGAAAGCTCGTCCATCCCCAGGATGGCGATGATGTCGCGCAGCTCCTTGTAGCGTTGCAGCGTCGCCTGCACCGCGCGCGTGGTGCTGTAGTGCTCTTCGCCGACGACGTTCGGGTCGATCTGGCGCGAGGTCGAGTCGAGCGGATCGACCGCGGGGTAGATGCCGAGCGCCGCGATGTCGCGCGAGAGCACCACGGTGGCATCGAGATGGCCGAACGTGGTGGCTGGCGATGGGTCGGTCAAGTCGTCTGCCGGTACGTACACGGCCTGGATCGACGTGATCGAACCCACCTTGGTTGACGTGATCCGTTCCTGCAATCGTCCCATCTCTTCGGCAAGGGTCGGCTGATAACCGACGGCGGATGGCATCCGGCCGAGCAATGCGGAAACCTCGGTTCCGGCCAGCGTATATCGGTAGATGTTGTCGATGAACAGAAGGATGTCGCGGCCCTCGTCGCGGAAGCGCTCTGCCATGGTGAGGCCGGTGAGACCCACTCGCAGGCGGTTGCCCGGCGGTTCGTTCATCTGCCCGAACACCATCGCGACCTTGGACTTGCTCAGGTCTTCCTGGACGATGACCTTCGCTTCCGACATCTCGTGGTAGAAGTCGTTGCCTTCCCGCGTGCGCTCGCCCACGCCCGCGAACACCGACAGACCCGAGTGCTGCGTGGCGATATTGTTGATCAGCTCCAACATCGTCACGGTCTTACCGACCCCCGCACCGCCGAATAGCCCGATCTTGCCGCCTTTAGCGAAGGGACAGATCAGGTCGATCACCTTAATGCCGGTTTCGAGCAGTTCGACCGAGGGCGACAGCTCGTCGAACTTCGGCGCCGGCTGGTGAATCGTGCGGCGCTCGTCCGACTGGATCGGGCCACGCTCGTCGATCGGGCGACCGAGGACGTCCATGACGCGACCGAGCACGCCGGCGCCCACGGGCACCGAGATAGGTGCCCCGGTGTTGCGCACGGCCATGCCGCGCCTCAGTCCGTCGGAGGAGCCGAGGGCAATGCAACGCACGACCCCGTCGCCCAGCTGCTGTTCGACCTCGAACGTCAGGCCCTTCTCCGCGAACGGATTGTCGCCAGTGTCTTCCAGCACGAGCGCGTCGTATATCTTCGGCATACCCTCGCGGGGAAAGGCGATGTCGATTACGGCGCCGATTGTCTGAACGATGGTTCCTGTACTCATGATGTGTGCCTGTAACGAATAAGGTTCACGAGAAGGCTAGACGGCAGCAGCGCCACCCACGATCTCCGCGATCTCCTTGGTGATCGCCGCCTGCCGGTTCTTGTTGTAGATGAGCGTCAGCTCGTCGATGAGCGTGCCGGCGTTGTCCGACGCCGCCTTCATCGCCACCATGCGCGCCGATTGCTCGGAGGCCATGTTCTCGGCCACCGTCTGGTAGATGATGGCCTCGATGTAGCGCGTAAGCACCTGCTCCAGCACCACCCGTGCATCCGGTTCATAGATATAGTCCCACGCGCTTTCGGGCGCGCCCAGCCGTTCGCCGGACAGGGGCAGCAGCTGCTCCATGACCGGCTCCTGCTTCATCGTGTTGATGAAATGGGTATAGAAGAGCAGCACGCGGTCGAACCGGTCGCTCGAATAGCCGTCGAGCATGATCTTCACCGCGCCGATCAGCGCTTCGAGTTGCGGCCGGTCGCCCAGGCCGGTCACCTGTGAGATCACGTTGGCGCCAAGGCGCTGCATGAAGCCCAGGCCCTTGTTGCCGATGCAGCAGGCGTCCACCTCCTCGCCTTCGACCTGCCATTCCTTGTACTTGGCGAGCACGAGCCGCAGCACGTTGGTGTTGAGCGCGCCGCACAATCCCTTGTCGGTCGTGATGACGATGATTCCCACGCGCTTCACCGTATCGCGCGAGATCAGGAAGGGGTGGCGATATTCCGGATTCGCGTGGCTGATATGCGCGGCGACGTTGCGAATCTTCTCCGCGTAGGGACGCGCGGCGCGCATGCGCTCCTGCGCCTTGCGCATCTTCGATGCGGACACCATTTCCATCGCCTTGGTGATCTTGCGCGTGTTTTGCACGCTCCGGATTTTCGTCCGGATTTCCTTGGTTCCCGGCATCTAGCTCACCTTCGAGCCGGCGCTTGCGCATTCAGTGCAGCGCGGCCTCATAGCGTCTCGTTCGCCTTCCAGTCCTTGATGGCCTCGTGCAGCGTCTTTTCGTCGTCCGCCGAAAGATCCTTCTTGTCTTCCATGCGATTCACGAGCTCCGCGTACTTGCTCTTGAGGAATTCGCGCATCGAGCGCTCGGCGGCAAGGGCGTTGCGTACCTCCACGTCGTCGTAATAGCCGTTGTTCACCGCGAACAGGGTGAGCGCCATTTCCCACACCTGCTGCGGCTGGTACTGCGGCTGCTTCATGAGCTCGGTCACCATGCGGCCGCGCTCGAGCTGCTTGCGGGTGGTCTCGTCCAGGTCGGAGGCGAACTGGGCGAATGCAGCAAGCTCGCGGTACTGCGCGAGCGCCAAGCGCACGCCGCCGCCGGTATCGCGTCGCTTCATGATGCGGCTTTGCGCCGCGCCGCCCACACGCGACACCGAGATACCGGCGTTGATGGCAGGCCGGATGCCGGCGTTGAACAGGTCGCTTTCCAGGAAGATCTGGCCGTCGGTGATCGAGATCACGTTGGTCGGAACGAACGCAGTCACGTCGCCCGCTTGCGTCTCGATGATCGGAAGCGCGGTCAGCGATCCGGTCTTGCCCTTCACCTCGCCGTTGGTGAACTTCTCGACGTACTCCGGATTCACCCGCGCGGCCCGCTCCAGCAGGCGCGAGTGCAGATAGAACACGTCGCCGGGATAAGCCTCACGGCCCGGCGGGCGGCGCAGCAGCAGCGAGATCTGCCGGTACGCCCACGCCTGCTTGGTCAAGTCATCGTAGATGATGAGCGCGTCCTGACCGCGGTCGCGGAAGTATTCGCCCATGGTGCAGCCCGAATACGGGGCGATGTACTGCATGGCCGCGGATTCGGATGCCGACGCGGCCACGATGATGGTGTACGCCATCGCGCCGTGCTCTTCGAGCTTGCGCAAGACGCTGACGATGGTCGAGGCCTTCTGACCGATCGCGACGTACACGCAGATGAGATCCTTGCCCTTCTGGTTGATGATCGTGTCGATCGCTACCGCGGTCTTGCCCGTCTGCCGGTCGCCGATGATGAGCTCGCGCTGGCCGCGGCCGATCGGCACCATGGCGTCGATCGCCTTCAACCCCGTCTGCACCGGCTGCGACACCGACTGGCGCGCGATCACGCCCGGGGCCACCTTCTCGATCACGTCGGTGAGCTTGGCCTCGATCGGGCCCTTGCCGTCGATCGGCTGTCCGAGCGAGTTCACCACCCGCCCGAGCAGCTCGGGCC
>JBOIEI010000051.1:0-1995 GCA_050741055.1 Burkholderiales bacterium
CCTGGGGATAGATGCGATGCTCCTGCTCGAGCACCCGGGCGGCCAGGCTCCCTTCGTCGTCCCCGGGCAGAACCGGCACGGCGGCCTGGACGATGATCGGCCCCATGTCCAGCGTGGGCGTGACGAAGTGCACCGTGCAGCCGTGAATGCGCACGCCGGCTTCGAGCGCGCGGCGATGCGTGCTGAGGCCAGGGAAAGCGGGCAGCAGCGACGGGTGGATGTTGACCATGCGACTGGCATAGCGCTGCACGAATGCGTCGCCCAGCACGCGCATGAAGCCGGCAAGGGCGATGAAATCCGGCGTGAAGCACTCGATCGCCTCGGCAAGGCAGCGATCGAACGCCGCGCGCTCGCCGAAGTCCCGATGGTCGATGGCTGCCGTCGGCACGCCGGCCGCCTGCGCCCGGGCAAGCGCTTGCGCCTGCGGGTCGTTGCTCAGCACGGCCGCGACGCGCAGCGGCAGCGGTGCATCCAGGATCGCCTGCAAGTTGCTGCCGCGACCCGAAACCAGCACGACGATCGTCTTCATCGAACCTGCGTCTGCGCTTCGCCGGGCGACCGCGCCTCGACTTCGCCGATCATCCAGGCCGCTTCGTCGCAGCCGCGCAAATGAGCGAGGGCACGATCCGCATCGTCCCTGGCGACGATGACGACCATGCCGATCCCGCAGTTGAAGGTCCGCTGCAATTCCGCTTGCGCGATGTTGCCCGTCTCCTGCAGCCACGCGAACACCGCTGGCATGGGCCATGCCGACTGCGCCAGCACCGCCTTGGTGTCCGGCGGCAGGACGCGGGGGATGTTCTCGAGCAGGCCGCCTCCGGTGATGTGCGCCATGCCTTTCACGGGCACTGCTTCGAGCAGGCCGAGCAGGCTGCGAACGTAGATCCGGGTCGGCGCCATCAGCGCGTCCGCGAGCGGACGGCCGTCGAGCTCCGCAGCGAGATCGGCCGGGCGCAGTTCGAGGATGCGGCGGATGAGCGAATAGCCGTTGGAGTGCGGGCCGCTGGAAGCCAACCCGATCACCGCGTCGCCGGGCCGGATGGCGCGTCCGTCGATGATGCGGTCCTTCTCGACCGCGCCGACGGCGAAACCGGCAAGGTCGTATTCGCCCGGCGGATACATCCCGGGCATCTCGGCCGTTTCCCCGCCGATGAGGGCGCAGCCCGCAAGCTCGCAGCCCTTCGCGATGCCCGCGATCACCCGCGCCGCGACGTCGACGTCGAGCCGGCCGCAGGCGAAATAGTCGAGGAAGAAGAGCGGCTCGGCGCCCTGCACCAGGATGTCGTTCGCGCTCATTGCCACCAGGTCGATCCCGATCGTATCGTGCCGGTCGAGCTGGAAGGCGAGCTTCAACTTCGTGCCCACGCCGTCGGTGCCGGATACCAGCACGGGCTGCCGATAGCGTTGCCCGAGCTCGAACAGGGCACCGAACCCGCCGATGCCGGCCAGGACTCCCTCGCGCCGGGTACGCGCCGCCAGCGGCTTGATGCGCGCCACCAGCCTGTCGCCCGCATCGATGTCGACGCCGGCGTCGCGATAGGACAGGCTCGGATGGGGCGGGTTGGCGGACGACACAATGATCTCCAGGCACGCTGTCCACGATGGGACCGGCGATCCCGCCGGCGGCTGGGCGGGGGTGCGATTCGGGTCCCGGCGCAGCGCGGCGCTTTGCATTTCAGCTGCAAAAACCGGGCCGATGGCGCGTGGTCGATTAGAATAGCATCACTTGGCGCCGCCTCATCGTCTCGACTGCGAGTTCCGCGGCGCCCTTGCGTCACCCGCTATTTGCCTGCTCACGATGCTTTCCTCGCCCCGCCAGCTCGCGTTGGCGCTGTCGACACAACCGGCAGCGTCGTTTGCCAGTTTCGTCACCGGTCGCAACGCCGAGCCGGTGGCGGCGCTGCGTGATCTCGCACGCGACCAGGGCGGCGAGCGTTTCGTATACCTATGGGGTGCGCCCGGCAGCGGCCGCGCGCATCTGCTGCACGCGGTCGT
>JBOIEI010000052.1:0-1962 GCA_050741055.1 Burkholderiales bacterium
CCCATGAACACGGCAAAGCGCTTGTACTCGCAAGCGTTCGCGATCTTCGGCCTTGCCCACGCCTACCGCGTCACCCGGGATGAGCGCTATCTGCTGGCCGCGAAGTCTGTCTGGAAGCCTGTTCGACTGCTGATGCACGAGCCTTCCGGCGGCTTCGTCGCGCAGTCCGATCGTCTGTTCGTCAAGCACGGCAGCGCCAGATCGCAGAACCCCATCATGCATCTGTTCGAAGCGCTGCTGGCGATGCACGACGCGACTTCCGACCCCGAGTGGTTGCGGCATGCGCGGGACATTGCCGATTTCGTCCTCACGCGCCTCATGCAAAAGCCCTCGGAGGATCATCGCAGCATTCCGGAATACTACGAGGCGGATTGGAAGCCCCAGCCCTCCAGCCGCGGCGGCTACATCGACCTTGGCCATCAAGCCGAGTGGGCCTGGCTGCTGTCTGCCGCGGCAGAGCGCGGTCTGCCGGCCTACTACATCGACATAGGCGGAAAACTGCTGGACTATGCGATCGCCAGCGGCTACGACCGCGATCGCGGCGGCCTGTACTGGCGAATCAACGACAAGGGTAACGTGACGAGAACCAAGATCTGGTGGGTGCAGAGCGAGTTTCTGCGCGCCGCCCTACGTTATGAGGTGGCCCACGGCCGAACGGCGTTGCGCGCGCTGTACGATCAGACGCTCGGCTACGTACGCGCCGAATTCCTCGACAAAGAGCACGGTGGCTGGACGCCACGACCCAAGTCGCAGTGCGTCAAGGACACCTGTAAACATCAGGCCGATGTGGGCTATCACATCGTTGGCATGCACGTCGACGCGCTGCGGTTAAGTGAGATGCAAGCGCACCCGCGCTGAGTTGGGATCATTTCCCCGTGGTCAATACGACCTTGCCCGTCACCTCGCGACGAGCCAGCGCGTTGAGGGCATCCGCCGCACGCGCGAGCGGATAGGTCGCCGAGATGTGCGGCCTGATTTTCCCCTCGGCAAACCAGCGGCCGAGCTGTGCGATGTTCGACTGGTGTTGCGGCCAATCCCGCTTGGCGAATGCGCCCCACCATACGCCGACGATGCTACAGCCCTTGATGAGCGGCAGATTCAGAGGAATTTTCGGGATGTCGCCGGCCGCGAATCCGACCACCAGCAGGCGCCCGCCCCAGGCCATGTCGCGCAGCGCCGGTTCGGTATACGGCCCGCCGACCGGATCGTAAACAACGTCCACGCCCTTGCCCCCGGTGATTGCTTTCACTCGGGCGCGCATGTCCTCGGTCGCGTAGTTGATGGTTTCGTCGGCGCCGTGGGCCCGGCATACCGCGAGCTTCGCGTCGTTCGAGGCGCATGCGATCACTTTCGCGCCCAGGATCTTGCCGATCTCGATCGCGGCGATGCCGACGCCGCCCGAGGCGCCGAGCACGAGCAACGTTTCGCCTTCACGCAAGCGCCCGCGCTCGATAAGCCCGTAGTACGACGTGCCGTAGGCAAGCCCCAAGGTCGCGGCGCTGGCAAAGTCCATTCCTTCCGGCATCGCGATCAGCTGGTCGGGCTCGGCCAGCACTTCCTCGGCGAAACCGCCGTAGGTCGTTTGCGCGATCACGCGCTCGCCGGCGCTCCAGCCGCCGACTCCGGCGCCGACCGCTTTCACCACGCCCGCCACTTCGGAGCCGGGCGAGAATGGCAGCGGCGGCTTGTGCTGGTACTTGTTCTGAATGATCAGCGTATCGGGAAAATTGACGCCGGCCGCCTCGACGCTCACGACCACCTTGCCCGGTTCGGCGACAAGCGGCGCGCATTCTTCGAGCAGCAACGATTCGGGCGGTCCCCAGGCCTTGCACAAAACCGCCTTCATGCGCGCGTGCTCTCCTCGCGGTACTTGCCGAGCTCCATGCGCGCGATCTGGTCGCGATGGACTTCGTCCGGCCCGTCGGCGAAGCGCAGGATGCGGGCGCGCGCCCATTGGTGCGC
>JBOIEI010000053.1:0-1523 GCA_050741055.1 Burkholderiales bacterium
ACGCTACGTCGTGCTTGGGATCCGAATACGGCTCGCCCAGCGTTTTCATGTCCGACAGGAGCGCGGAAACGGCGGGCAGGTCGCCGGTCTGGGGCGGCGGCAGCGACTCGATCTTTGCCTGCACCGCCTTGGTGTTGTCTTCGAGCTCGGCGATCAGCTGCTGGTTGCCGAAGTAGCTCGTCCCCCACAGCGCCAGCAGACCGATGCATAAAAACGCAAGTACCGCGTAGCCGCTGTACAGCAGCAGGCGCAAGCGCCGCTCGAGCGCCGCATTGGCGCCGACGAGCCCGGCTTCGGGGAAAATGACTTCCTTCAGCAGCGCGGTCAGGAAGTAGCTGCGGCCGCTCGACACCGACGGCGGCAGGATCTTGCGTTCGAGCCGAAAGCTTCGCGCCAGCGTTCCGAGCACGCGGTCGATCGGGCTGCCTTCCTGCGTGCCGCTGGTGAAGTAGATGCCGCGCAGCATCGGCTGCTCGGCGTAGCGCGTGCCGGAGAACACCGCGGAGACGAATTCCTCCAGCATCGGTTTGATGCCACCGAACTGCTGCGGAAAGTTATAGATGAGCGCGCGGCGCTGCTGGTCGCGCTCCTGCTGCAGGCGATCGACCACCAGGCCGTTCAAGCGCTCGTCGAGCGCCTGGAACTCGGTTCCGAACTGCGCCGCGTAGTTGACACTCGCGGTGGCATCCGGCGTGTGCGGGAAGGTCATGCCCCAGACCTGCGCGCGCTCCTCGCGCCCGTACTGGGCGAAGAACTCGTTGAAACCGGCGAGCAGGTCGCACTTGGTCACCATGACGTACAGCGGGAAGCGCACGCCGAGCCGAGAGTACAGCTCGAGCACGCGCGAGCGCACGGCATCGATATAGCGCGCGCGTTCGGCATCGCTCCAGGCGAGCAGGTCCGATACGCTGACCGTGATGATGGCGCCGTTGAGCGGGCGCCGCGGCCGGTGCTTCTTCAGCAGGTCGAGGAAGCCGAGCCACGCGGCGGCATCGGCCTTCTGCTCGCTTTCCTGGGTGGTGTAGCGCCCGGCGGTATCGAGCAGGACGGCTTCGTCGGTGAACCACCAGTCGCAGTTGCGCGTGCCACCCACGCCTTTGACCGAATGCCCTTCGGCGCCCTCCTCCACCGCGAAGCGCAGGCCCGAGTTGACCAGGGCCGTGGTCTTGCCCGAGCCCGGCGCGCCGATGAAGACGTACCAGGGCAGCTGGTACAGGAACTGAGACTCGCCGCTGCGTCCGGTGAACTTCGCTTTCTTCAAGGTGACGGCGGCCTGCTCGAAGCGGCTGCGCAGCAACGCCACCTCTTCGGCGGACTTCGCGGTCGATGGATCGGGCGCATCGCTCCCGCCCGCGATGCCGTCGAGCAGTTTCCTGTTCGCTTGCCGCGCCGCCAGCAGGCGCCCGAGCTCGATGCCGAGCCAGACGCCGGCCACGGCGATGATGACGATCAGGCGCACGCTGGCGCGCTCCAGCGGTCGCACGTTGAAGATCGCGATCGCCGGCCCGATGAACCACACCACC
>JBOIEI010000054.1:0-3172 GCA_050741055.1 Burkholderiales bacterium
CTGGTCAGGCGTTTTCGCGGCGGCACGGCGGCACGCGCGGCGCTGGATCGAGTCTGGCAGTACTGGAACGAGACCTTGGGCGCATTGCACGTGGAGACGCCCGATCCGTCGATCAACGTGATGGCCAACGGCTGGTTGCTCTATCAGACCCTTGCGTGCCGGCTCTGGGCACGAAGCGGTTATTACCAATCGGGCGGCGCATACGGTTTTCGCGATCAATTGCAGGACGCGATGGCGCTCGTCCACGCCGAGCCGGGGCTCGTGCGCGAGCATCTGCTCTTGTGCGCAAGCCGGCAGTTCAAGGAAGGCGACGTACAGCACTGGTGGCATCCGCCCATGGGCCGTGGTGTGCGCACGCGCTGCTCGGACGATTATCTGTGGTTGCCGCTGGTCGCTTGCCGCTACGTCCTCGCAACGGGTGACCGCGGCGTGCTCGACGAGTCGATCCCGCTGCTCGAAGGCCGCGCCGTCAATCCCGACGCGGATTCCTACTATGATCTGCCGCAATCGGCCGGAGAATCCGACAGCCTTTACGGGCACTGTGCGCGCGCCATAGTGCATGGCTTGCGCTTCGGCGAGCACGGCCTGCCGCTGATGGGCTCGGGCGACTGGAACGACGGCATGAACATGGTCGGCCTGCATGGCCGGGGCGAGAGCGTCTGGCTGGCGTTCTTCCTGCATGAAGTCCTCACGCGCTTCGGCGAGGTGGCCCGAATGCGCGATGACGACGCGATGGTGGAGCGCTGCGCAGCCGAGGCCGCCCGGCTTGGCCGGAACATCGAGGCGAATGCCTGGGACGGACAGTGGTACCGGCGCGCCTACTTCGACGACGGCACGCCGCTCGGGACGGCAGGCGATTCCGAATGCCAGATCGATTCCATCGCCCAAAGCTGGTCGGTGTTATCGGCGGCGGGCTCTCCCCGGCGCGCGCAGATGGCCATGGACTCCATGGACCGGCGCCTGGTGCGCAGGGATTACGGTCTCATCCAGCTGCTCGATCCGCCCTTCGACAAATCCGCATTGAATCCGGGTTACATCAAGGGTTACGTCCCCGGCGTGCGCGAGAATGGCGGTCAGTACACCCACGCAGCGATCTGGGCTGCGATGGCGTTCGCGGCGCTGGGCGACGCTCGCCGCGCCTGGGAGCTCACCGGGATGATCAACCCCGTCAGTCATGCGGGCTCCGCGGACGGCCTTGCCACCTACAAGGTCGAGCCCTATGTCATGGCGGCGGACGTCTATGCCGTTGCACCTCATACCGGCCGCGGCGGCTGGACCTGGTACACGGGTTCGGCGGGCTGGATGTATCGGCTGATCGTCGAGTCGCTGCTCGGGGTTACGCGTGAGGGCGAGAGCCTGCGTTTGGCTCCCTGTCTGCCCGCCCAGTGGAGCTCCTACAAATTGCATTATCGCTACCGGCGTAGCGTCTATCACATCGACGTGACCCAGGGCGACGCCGAATCCATCCCCGCATTGAAGATCGACGGCGCCGAACGCCAGGATCAGGTCATTCCGCTGCTCGACGACGCCCGTGAGCATTGGGTCGAGCTCGCGGTCGGCCGGCGCGCCGTTTCGCCAGCGGCGCCGGAGCTGGTCCAGTGAGCCTTGCATGGATCGCCACGTCGAGCTCGTGTTCTCGAGCGCTCCAGGACAACGGACATCGGCATGACTGAGCGGCCGACCGAGGCGGTGATCGTTCCGCACGCCGAGCTATCCGACGATGCGCTGCGAGGCGTGATCGAATCGTTCGTGTTGCGGGAAGGCACGGACTATGGGGAACGCGAGTTCTCGCTGGAGCAGAAGGTCGCGCATGTGTTACGCCAATTGCAGCGCGGCGAGGCGCGGATCGTCTTCGATCCCGCCAGCGGATCGATCGACATCGTGCAAGACCGGGATCGAGCGGCACCGGGGCAGAACGCCTGAACGCAAGCCTGTGTTCGCTGGCGTACAGACGCTGCGCTCGATTCGAATCCAAACTTGTCCGCATGCGAAGTGACAGTGCCCGGGCGCAGTGCCACCCGTTCGCTATCCGTTCGCGCTGAATCCTACAGGAGTTACTGCAATGGCCAAGGGCCAGCAACGAGGCAATCGCGAAGCCAAGAAACCGAAGAAGGCAAAGGCGCCGGCGCCGGTAGCGGCGGCACTCAGTCGTCCCCCGGCGAAGGGCTCGGGATTCATACCTGCAAAGCCGAAATGACGCCGAGCTAGCCGGGGCTCGACGCCGATCGGGCGCGTCTTCGAGCGCCACCTGGGGCGTAAGTTAGCCGAGGCTTTTCCAGTCGGTCAGCAGGCGGTCGAATTCACGCTTCACGACTGCATAGCATTCGCACACGCTGCCCTCGAGCTTGGAACGGTCGAGTACGGTGATGTGCCCGCGGCGATAGCGGATCAGTCCGGCTCGCTGCAGGTTTCCAGCCGCCTCGGTCACCCCTTCGCGGCGTACCCCCAGCATGTTCGCGATGAGCTCCTGCGTCATTATGAGCTCATTGGACGACAGCCGATCGAGGCTCAACAACAACCAACGACACAACTGCTGCTCGACCGAATGGTGCCGGTTGCAGACGGCTGTTTGACACATCTGCGTGATCAGCGCCTGGGTATAGCGCAACAGCAGCCGCATCAAGTGCCCGCCGCGGTGGAACTCGGCCTTTAGGAGCGCCGCCTTCAGCCTATAGCCCGCTCCCGTGCTCTGTACGACTGCTCGACTGGGGGTGGTGTCTCCCCCCATGAACAGGGAAATGCCGACGACTCCCTCGTTGCCCACGACCGCGATCTCGGCTGAAGCCCCGTTTTCCATGACGTACAGCAACGAAACGATGGCGGTCGTCGGAAAGTAAACGTGCTGAAGCCGGCTGCCGGACTCGTAGATCGAACTGCCCAGAGGCATCGAGACGAGCTCCAGGCGCGATACCAGGCGCCCGTATACATCGCCCGGCAAGGCCGCGAGCAAGCGGTTATTGCTCGGATCGTACTGGTAGGGCATCTCCGGCGCAGTCTCCTTTCTCAGGAAGAGCGCCGGCTCATTGGCGGGCAAACCCGCCGTGCCGTCGCACCGTCACATGGCCATTACCCTGGTGAGGAGACGATCGACTTCCATCCTCGACAGAGCATAGCATCCGCCGGTACCAGTCCGCACAGTGGTCCGCGTTCGATTTCGATGTCTGTCAGAAGA
>JBOIEI010000055.1:0-4300 GCA_050741055.1 Burkholderiales bacterium
GCTGGCACTGCGGGCACGAGCACCAGCCCGAACGCGACGCAGCGTGCTGGCGAGATCCAGTCCTTCAAGTCGAGCCCTCCCGCTCGGATTTCGAGCTGTCAGCAATCCTGCCGTCGATTACGGTGCGAGTCGCAATCAGGGACTCGATCTCCGATTCCGGATAGCCCGCTTGGCGCAGGATCTCGACGCTGTGCTGGCCGATCTTGGGTGCCGGCAGGAAGTCGTCACGCGAGCCCCCCGAAAGCTGGTTTGGCGTCCCGACGGTCCATACCTGGCCCTCGGTCGGATGGGTCGTCAGCCGCAGCAGGCCCACGTCCCTGACGTGCGGATCGTCGATGAGCTGCTCCAGCGTCTGGTAGGGCATGGCCGGCACGTCCGCATCGACGAAGATCTCCATCCATTCCGCGGTCGTCTTGAGCTTCATCCCCTCACTGCGTATCGCGTAATACTCCGCCGTATGCTCGAATCTCGCTTCGAGCGAGCAGAAGCGCGGATCGACCTTGAGCTCCGGCCTGCCGATCGCATCGAACATCACGAACGCCTGCTCATTCGTGTTGCCGGTGATGCAGATCCAGCCGTCCTTGGTCGCCAGCGGACGGGCCGCCGGGTCGAGCAGCCTTGGGTCTCCGGTGCCTCCGAGCGGTGGCTCGAACGTCCTCAGATACATGTGCTCTTCGAAAACGGCCTTCGCCGTGTTCTCGAACATCGGCACCTCGATGGCTTCGCCTTCGCCCGTGCGCTCGCGCCGATAAAGACACATGAGGATCATCTGGAGCGCAACGAGTCCGACCGAGCGATCCGCGATGACCATGGGAAAGTAGCGCGGCTCGCCCAGCGCCCGATGGTTCAGCGCCGCAAGTCCGGCCGACCCTTGGATGATCGTGTCGTAGGCGGGCTTGTCGCGGTACGGGCCCGCCTGCCCGAATCCGAACATGGCGCAGCTGATGAGGCGGGGATTGACCTTGCGGACGTGTTCATGGGTCAGCTCGAGGCGCGCCATCGCCGCTGGACGCATGTTCCAGACGAACACATCGGCATCTTCGAGCAATCTCAGGAGTGCGGCACGTCCTGCAGGCTGCTTGAGATCGAGTGCGATGCTGCGTTTGTTCCGGTTGAGGTGAATGAACTTCGGCGACATGCCCGAGGTCACGCTGCGGCCCGCCAGCCGGCGCATGATATCGCCTGCAGGCGCTTCCACTTTGATGACGTCCGCGCCATGGTCCGCCATGATCTGAGTCGCAAGCGGGCCGACCACCACCGAGGTCAGATCGACCACCCGCACGCCCTCCAAGGGTCCTCCGGCCATTTCAGCACCCTTCCCGCAGTGGTCCGGATCTCATCATCGATGACGCCTCCCGTGATCATGCCGAGCGATGGCATGGTTGTGCTCATCCGCAGCGCCGTTTCCTATCGCGGCGATCGGGCGGTCTGCATCGCTGCGGGCAAGGGCATACCGGAAAGGCGCCAGATGGCCTGCTTGCGAAAGTCCCCACGGCCAAAGCGCTGGACCATGTCGTGTGCCAGCTCGCTCGCACGGGCGCTCGCCCGGCCCTTGGGGGTAAGCTCGCTCACCAGACCGATCGCCCGCATCTCGGCCGCGGCCAGGATGCGGCCCGACAGGATGAGCTCGAGGCTATCTCCGAGGAAGGTCATGCGCGGCAACAGCACGCTGGCCACCCGATACGGGACGAACAGATGCGGGTCGGCAAAGCCGAACGACGCGCCTTCTGCTGCGACGCGCAGATCGCAGGCGAGTGCGAGCTCGAAACCGAGTCCGTAGCACGGCCCCTCGATGGCAGCAATCACCGGCCTGCTCAGATGCAGCGGATGCATGCCGGCGTCGGCAATCGGAGAGAGGCCGGTGTCCGCAGCCAGCTCCGCCACATCGTGTCCGATCGAGAAGACATCGGGCGCGCCCTGCAGCACGGCCACACGCAGGCGCTCGTCGTTTTCGAATCGCTCCCAAGCCTCGGCCAGCTCTGCCTGCAAACTGCGATTCAATGCGTTGCCGCGGTCCACGCGCGCCAGCTCGAGGGTCAGCACGCTGCCCTCGATACGTTCGGTCAGCATCGTCATGATCGACAGCTCACGTGGCGTTCGGGCTCGACCAGCCGGGCAGCTTGGATGACAGGCTCGCCTGCAATCCCTGCCGGTACTCGGCGCTCTCGTGTGGCGCGAAGCGCTGCACCATAGCGAGAGAGTACGCGAGCGGAAAGCCGAGACTCTGGAAGATTCGCTCCTTGTGATACTGCAGATAGGCGAGGGGCCGGCGACACATTTCCTGCGCGATCTCGAGGGCGCGCTCCACGCTCTTTCCCTTCGGCACGACTTCGTTGGCGAGCCCGAGCTCGACCGCTCGCTCGGCCGGGATCGGATCACCCGTCCACTCGATCTCCAGACCCGAGGCGAGATGCGTCAGGAAATACAGCTTGTGGGTCGTAGCCTTCGCGCCCATGCCGCGCTTTGCTTCAGGCAATCCCATCCGTGCATGCGCTTCGATGATACGCAAGTCACATCCCATGGCCATCTCGCAGCCGCCTGCAACACACCAGCCATTGATGGCTGCGATCACCGGCTTGTAGAGAAACATGTTGTTCATGTTGAGGGAGGGGACGATCTGCGCGGTGCGCAGCGACTCGAGCAACGCCTGGGCGGACTGCGCGCCGAGATCGCGCGCGCGCTGGTCGTTCTCGCGCAAGTCCATGCCGGTGCAGAATGCACGGTCGCCCGTGCCGGTCAGGATCATCACCTTCGCGTCCGGATCGTCGCGGAACTCGAACCAGAGCGCGTTCAGCTCCTCGCGCAGGCCGCCGCCAAGGGCATTCATGCGCTCCGGTCGATTCAGGCGCGCGATCAGCACGCCGCCGTCGCGCTCCTTGATCAGCAACGGCGGGCGCGGCGCTTCGGTCGAAGCCTCGCTCATGCTCGCTCCTATTTGTTCTGCCAGACGGGCCGGCGATTTTCCACGAAGGCACGCGTGCCTTCGATGCGGTCGCTGCTGGCATACGGGTTCGGACCCAGTTCCAGCGTCTGAGCATAGTGGAAAGGCACGCCGATCGAGCGATATGCGATCTCCTTCTGGAAGTTTCGCGTCACGGGTGCATACAGCAGCAGTTCCTCGGCAAACGCGAGCGCCGCGGACAGCGCATCGCCCGCCGGTACTGAGATCGCCTCGGCCATCGCCTCCATTGGAAAGCGCCCGTTCTCCGGCGGCAGCTCCTTGAGCGGCCCTCTGATCGCCAATCGATTGACGAGGCCGATGCGTCGCGCCTCGGCAGCGTCGAAGACACGGTCGAGCCAAAGCAGCTCGAAGGTGCGCGCTGCACCCACGAGGTTGAGCAACCAGGCCGCAAGCACGTCGGGTGCATCGCCGTCCTCGGCGAAATCGGTCTTGAACCTCGCGCTCGCATCGGCGACCCGCAGGTCGCATGCGAGCGCCAGTGCAAGCGCCTCGCCGCGGCATTCGCCCTGAATCGCGGCGATAGCTGGTTTCCACACCTCGACGTAGCCGCCGGCCCAGAACATCGCATGCTCGCGGCGGGCTGGATAGCTCGTGCTCGCGGCAGGGTGCGAGCCGCGCCCGAAATCGGTCCCCTCCGAAGAGATGACCGCGATCCAGGCGTCCACATCGTCTTTGTACCGCCGCCACGCCGTATTCAATTCGCGTCGAATCCGGGACGTGAATGCGCCCGACGGCAGGTGCATATGGATGCGTGCGATCCGGCCCTGGCGAACATATGTGACCTCCGCCATTCGACGTTCCCCCTCAGACTCGTCCCGAACGCTTCATTCGTCGAACACGCACAGCGCGTCCAGCGCCCACGCACCCTGTCCCACCGGCCTGACGCGTACCGGATTCAGGTCGAGCTCCTTCAGCCCAGGGCCGAGGTCGGCGACGATGCGCCCCGTCTCGACGGCCAATCGAATGAAGGCATCGACATCGGCGGGCGCTTCGCCCCGGTAGCCGCGGACGAGCTTCCCGAGCACCGAGCGCTCGACGGCCGTCGCGACCCTGGCCGGCGTCAGCGGCAGCGGCAGATGACGCATCGCCGACTGGCCGTAGAGCTCCGCCTGCACCCCTCCGGGTCCGATGACGGCCACGGGACCAAACTCCGGGTCGCGGGTGAAGCCAAGCAGCGCCTCGATGCCATCGGCGATGTACGGGGCCACCAGATAGCCCTCGAGCGCGACGACGCCCGGAAGCTGCGCGACGCGCTGCTCGAGTCGCCCCCAGGCTGCGCGCAGTGCAGCCTGCGTCTCGATGGCGAGCTCGACCAGCTTGCGCTCGCTCTTGTGCCAT
>JBOIEI010000056.1:0-13355 GCA_050741055.1 Burkholderiales bacterium
CGCCGAGACGCGTCACGGGGTGAAGCGCCTCCTGCTCGACTACCTGGGTGTCGCGATCGCGGGCAGCCGCAGCGAAAGCGGCCGCATCGCTACGCGCTACGTGCGCGCAATCGGCGGCAGGCCGCAAGCCAGCGTGATCGCCAGTGGTATGCGCGTGCCGATGGAATCGGCCGCATTCGCTAATGCCATTTGCTCGCACAGCATCGAGCTCGACGACATCGACGTGCTGGCGCTGTTCCACTTCAGCCCCCCGGTGTATTCGGCCGCGCTGGCCGCCGCGGAAGCGGCCGATGCGAGCGGGCGCGACCTGGTCACGGCGCTTGCCGCCGGCTGCGAGATGATGGAACGCACGAGCAAGGCGACCAACAATGCGCTGCGCAACCGCGGTTTCCACACGACCCCGACTTGCGGCGTGTTCGGCGCGGCGGTCGCTAGCGGCAAGCTGCTCGGACTCGATGCCGAACAGATGACCTCGGCGCTAGGGCTCGCGGGCGCGCAGGCTTCGGGGCTGATGGAAATGTACGGTCCGTCGATGCAGAAGCGCTTCAATCCCGGACCGACCGCGCGCAACGGCGTGGCCGCCGCATCGATCGCGCGCCAGGGGTTCACCGGCGCCGATACGATCTTCGAAGGCGAGCGCGGCTTTTGCAACGCGTTCAGCGGCGATGCCGATCCCGCGGAGCTCACGCGCGGGCTGCATCGTGCCTACAAGCTCGAGATCGAGCACAAGCCCTACTCGTGCGCGCGGCCGATCCACAACGCGATCGATTGCGCGCTCGACATTCGCGAGCGTCATAACCCGCAGCTGAATGCCATTACGCGTATCGTGATGGCGCGCCATCCCGACTGGGCGCACTACCATCAGAACGCGACACCTCAGACGTATCACGAAGCGCAGGTGAGCCTGCCGTTCTCGGTGGCCGTGGCACTGCGCGACGGGCAAGCGCTGCTCAAGCAGTACAGCGATGCCAATATCGCCAACCTGCTGATCAAGCGACTGTCGAGCCGCGTGCAGTTCGTGGTGGACAGGAAGCTGCCGCGCGGTGTGTCGTGCAAGATGACGATGGAGATGAACGATGGGCGCAAGCTCGTCTCGCAGGTCGACTATCCGAAGGGTTCGATCCAGAATCCGATGAGCGATGCCGAGCTGCGCGCCAAGTTCGACCATCTGGCGGCGCCGGTGCTCGGTGAAAAGCGCGCCGCCCAGTTGGCGGAGCTGGTGCAGCGCGTCGAGCGAGCCCCAAGCGTGCGTGCCCTGATACGGCTCAGTGCCCCTGGCGCGCGTCGGCTCAGCGCCCCTGGCGCGCGTCGTTGAGTGCATCGGCCGATCGCGCATCGGTCCGATTTGCCGGATCGATGCCCCATCCGTGTCGAGACAATTTACACCTGCTGCGGCCGCCGGCTTCAACTCCTTGAATTCAGGATGTCATCACGATAGGCACACACGTTGCTGTATAACGTGTCCCAAGTGCGAGGAGGCAGCCATGAAACTCAACCGCGACATACTTTATCTCGCCGCGATCGCCGCGCTGTTGATCGCTACCATGTTGCCGGGGGCGGGCTAGGTCCAAAGGCAGCCGCCGCGCCCACCGCGCAGGCGAAATGGATTATGGCGTTCGAATAAACCGCAGCAGTGACGGGCAGCTGCT
This sequence comes from Burkholderiales bacterium, assembly GCA_050741055.1. GTDB lineage: Bacteria > Pseudomonadota > Gammaproteobacteria > Burkholderiales > WYBJ01 > WYBJ01. Next base: position 1,650 of record JBOIEI010000056.1, read on the forward strand.
GGCTGCCCGTTGGCCGAAGGCGCCATGCCGTGTCGAGACGGTTTACAAGGCCATCGCAGCCGACCCGCAAGGCGCTGAATCTATGTGAGCAAATGCCTGGCATGTGCATTGCTTCACAGATTGCAAAAAAGCCGAGAGCCATATCATGGTCGAGTTCGTCCGCGATGTGATCATTGCAGTCGCCGTGCTTGCGACACTGATCGCTGTTGCCGTCCATCCCGGTGCGGATGCCGAGCCGAAGCGCCACGGCAGCGCGATCGGTACCGCGGTCGCGGCCAACGTCATGCCTACAGTCGTCGCGCCCTCCTCGCAAGCGCACAGCGCGGCACTTTCGAAGTAATCACCGTCCCGGCGGAGACTCACGCGGTCGATCTCTCTCGCGAGCTCGCAATGCGCAATTACGGGCGGCATTCTCGCGGTCTCGTCCGCACCAATGCGAGCCGACCTGAATTCCGATGCACGGCACGGCAGTTCCAGGGAAGATCGTTACAGGCCCGCGCGTTGATCCTCGGGCAGTCCGTAGCGCTCTTCCAGTGCCTGGACTTCGGGCAGGCCGGCGATATCGGTAAATTCCTTGAAAGTCGCGACTTCGGCGCGAATATCTGCGATGCTGCCCTTGAACTTCAATTCCTTCAGCATGCGGCGCATGGCCGGTATCGCGGCGAGGATGAGCCAGTTGGGAAAGATGGCGAGGCGAAAACCGAGGCCCGCCATGGACGCGTTGTCCAAATCCGGCGTCTTGCCGCTCGCCGCCATGTTGTAGAGTAACGGCACGCCTTCGAAACGAGCCGCAATCGCTTGCAGTTGCGCATGCGAAGTCGGTGCTTCGATGAAGAGCATGTCGGCGCCGGCCGCACGATAACGCTCGCCGCGCTCGAGCGCGGCGTCGAAACCTTCCACGGCGATCGCATCGGTGCGCGCAATCACCACGAAGTCGGCGTCGCGCCGCGAATCGACTGCGGCTTTCAGCTTCGCCTCCATCTCGGCGATGGAAATCACTCGCTTGCCCGCCAGGTGCCCGCAGCGCTTCGGCCACGCCTGGTCTTCGAGATGCACGCCCGCCACCCCGGCGCGCTCGTAGTCGCGAATCGTGCGCCGCACGTTCATCGGATTGCCGTAGCCGGTATCGGCATCGGCCACGAGCGGCATGCCACTGGCATCGACGATTCGCGCCGCGTTGTCCACCATCTCGCTCAGCGTCAAGAGCCCGATGTCCGGCATGCCGAGTCGCGTGAGGCTGGTGCCGAATCCTGTCATGTAAATGGCATCGAATCCTTCCATTGCCACCATGCGCGCCGCAAGCGCGTCCGCGACGCCTGGGGCCACGATGCAGCGCGTGCCGCAGAGCAGTTGCTTCAACCGTGTGGTCATGCGTTCGCTCATGACGATCTCCGTGGTCGTATCCGACTGATTATCGAGCGTTCCCGAAGTCAGGAACGGCGCGACCCCTCCATGAACCTGCCCGCATCAGCGGGCACGCGCCACTCCCCTCTCCCTCCGGGGTGAGGGCGGGGAATTCGCGGACCATGGTCCACGCCGGCCGAACGGCATCGGCCTGCATGCCGATGCGCGCCCTGCAAGGGAGGGCTGGGGGCGAGGGATGATGGGCTAAGCAAGCACGATCAGCCCATCGACGGCCGCCACGCCCTCGCCTTCGGCGCCTACGATGAGGGGATTGATCTCCGCTTCCGTGATGCCGGGCGCGTCGGTATGGGCCAGCGTGGAAAACACGGCGAGCGCCTGCGCCAGGGCGCCGATGTCACCCTTGGGTTGGCCACGATAACCGCGGATAGTGGCAAGCCCCTTGACCTCGCCGATCATCTCGGTCGCTTCCTCCACCGAGACCGGCGCAAGCCGCACACAGAAGTCGCGATAGATTTCCGCCAGCGTCCCGCCTACGCCGAGCACGACGATCGGGCCGACCTGGGGGTCGCGCTTGTAGCCGAGAATCACTTCGGCCCGGCCTGTCTTCATCTCCTGCACCAGAATGCCGTCGATACGCGAGCCGGCACGCGTGGTCTTGACGCGGTCGAGAATACGGCGCGCGGCGCTTTGCAATTGTGCCGCGTCGGCAAGACCCAGTTCGACGCCGCCCGCTTCGGTCTTGTGCAGGATGTCGGGCGACAGGACCTTGGCGACCACCGGAAAGCGGAGGTCGACGGCTTCGTCGGGGGCAGTGATCACCTGCGTGCGAGCGATCGGTACGCCGAGCGCAGCGAACACGTTGCAGGCTGCGTGCTCGTTCAGCTGCTTGCCGCCCGCGGCCGCGATCAGCGGCTTCGCCTCGGCAGGCAGCGAGGCCCGGGGAATCACATCCGGGGTGCGCCAATTGAAATAGGCGGCGAGCGCGTCGGCGCACGATTCCGGGGTGCGAAAGGCGGCCACACCCGCGTCGCGCAGCAGATCGAGCGAGCGCGCCGCATCGGGAACGAGGAAGGCGGCCAGCGGCTTGGGCGTCGGCATGGCCGCGATGATCGGCTCTACCGCGTGCTGCGGATGGAACTGGGCGGACGAGCCCACCACCGCGAGCACGGCCTCGCAATGCTCGGAGGCGAGCAGCTCGTCCAGCACCGCGCTGTAGATTTCCTTGCGCGTGCCCGCCATGGTGAGATCGGTGAGCGCCGCCTTGCGGATGTGGATGTTCTTGCCCGCCAGATTCTCGATGATGCGATCGGTGGGCGGCACCACGTCCAGCCCCAGGCGGCCGAGATTGTCGACCACCATCGCCGCACCTCCACCCGTGGTGGTGAGGACGGCGATGCGGCGGCCCCGAGGGGGACGCGCCCCGCGCAGGAGTTGCGGCGCTTCGATCATCGCCTCCAGCGTATCGACGCGCATGATGCCGTGGCGGCGGAAGAAAGCATTGGCGCTATCGTCGGAGCCCGTCATGGCGCCGGTATGCGAGGCGGCGAGCTCGCGTGCGACCTCGGATCGGCCGAGCTTGTAGACCATGACCGGCTTTCCGGCCGCGTGCGCCCGCGCTGCCGCGCTCGCCAGCAGCTCGGGCTTGCGGATCGTTTCGAGGAACAGCAGGATCACCTCGGTGTCGGCATCGTCGACCAGCAGATCGGTGATCTCACCGACCGAGAGATCGCACTCGTTGCCGACCGATACGAGCTTCGAGAAGCCCATCCCGCGCGCCTGGCCGCGGGAAAGCAGCGCGCCCATTACGCTGCCGCTCTGCGACACGAGCCCCACCCGTCCGGGGATGAGCCGGTCGATGTCGAGTACCGCGTTGATCGACAAAGCGCACGGCATGTGCGTGTTGATCGTGCCCATGCAGTTGGGGCCCGTGAGGCGCACGCCGCCCGCGCGCGCCACGGCCACGAGCTGCTCCTGCAGCTTGCGACCTTCCTCGCCGGTTTCGGCAAAGCCGTCGCTGTAGATCGACGCGACCGCAATCCGCTTGCGCACGCATTGCTCGATCACGCCGAGCACGTACTTGCCCGGCACCATGACGAGCGCGTGCTCGATGCCCTCCGGCGCCGCGTCGAGCGACGGGTACGCCTTCTCGCCGAGGCATTCCTTGGCGCTGTTGTTGATTGGAACGATCGTCCCGGTGTAGCCGTGGGCGCGCAGGTAGCGCTGTGGCCGGGCGGTGTTCTTGTTCGGATCGGCGGAAGCGCCGACCAATGCGACGCATCGAGGCGCGAGCAGGGCGCGCGCGAGATTCGACTCGGACATGGGGATTACGCGCGCAAGAGCGGGCGCAGCGTGCGCACGTCCTTGACCTTCTCCAGCGCCCAGACGGCGTCGACCAGCTTGCGCGCACGCGCCTTGCCGAGCACGGGCGCGAGCAGGTGATAGCACTTCTCGTCGACCTCGGCGCGCGTCATCGGATTTTGCGCCGTCCCGCGCACGGCCTTGGTGTGGTGACGAAGCCGGCGTCCATTGCGCAGCGTCAGCGTGACGATGCCCTGACGGCTCGGCATCACTTTCTGCAGCGCAGGATCGCCGATCAGCGTGACCTTCTTGCGCAGCGCCTGCACTTTGGGATCCTGCATGCGCGCCTCGTCGTGCGAGGACTCGAAGGTGACGATGCCGTCGATCAGCATGCATGCGACCATGTGCTGCATGCTGATGTCGGGCATGTGACGGTCGTCGGTCGTGTTGGCGCCGGTGATCGAGACCCGCACTTCCACCCGCTCGACGTCGTTGGCGGAGATCGAATGCGTGCGGATCAGCTCCAGCAGCGAGTCGAGCGGCGCCTGGATGGGACTGCCCACCGACCAGCGCTTGATGTTGGTGTTCATGATCTCGTACACGCGGCCCAGGTCCTTGCCGAGGATCGCGGGATCGCCCAGGCCGCCGTAGGCCACGTAGAAGTTGCGCTCGCCGTCGAAGACGTCGTCGACGGCCGTGAATCCGGCCGCGACCATGCTTGCCGCCGCGACGCCGTTTCGCGCCGGCATGCCGCCGAAGTCGAACGCCTTCTCGACGTGCTCGGCATCACGCATCCAGCACGCCACGCCCGAGACCTGTTGCGCGGTGTAGGAGAGCAGATGCCGCACCTGGGTCTTGTCGAAGCCCGCCATTGCGCCCGCGGCCGCGGCCGCGCCGAAAGTCGGGCCGAAGGTATGGGTCGAGTGGCCGGCATCGCGAAAGTCGTACGCGCCGAGCGACAGGCTCAGTCGAGCGCACAGGTCGTAGCCGAGCGCGACCGCGCGCAGCAGTTCCTGGCCGCTGCGCCGGTTGCGCTCCCCCAGCGCGAGGCCCGCGGGCACGACGCCGCAGCCTGGGTGCGTGAGCGAAGCCGCGTGCGAGTCGTCGGTTTCGTCCGCATGCGCGCACATCCCGTTGGCGAGCGCCGCGTTGGTCACCGAGGTGACGATGCGCGAGCCGAGCACCAGCGCTTCCGGCGTGCCGCCCTGGCTTTCGACGTATTCGATCGCCTTCTGCCCGGGATGAAGCCGCGATCCGGAGACGATGGCTGCCAGCGTATCGAGCAGATGATGCTTGGTCTTTTCCTGCACCTTGGCCGGCAGGGCGCGGCGGGGCGCGGCCGCGATGTAGCCGGCCACCTTGTTCATGAGCGGCGAGATCGGGGATTTCTTCATGATGCTTGTTGCCATTTTCCTGCCTGAATGAAGCCGTGGCTGCGAGGGCATATCACACCCCGGAATTCGACAGCCCGCCGTTGATGTGGATGGTCTGTCCGGTCATGTAGGCGCCGGCGGGACCGCACAAGGATCGGACCATGCCGGCGATCTCGAACGAAGTCCCTTTGCGGCCGAGCGGAATCTGCGTGATCCGGCTCGGACGCTCGGTGCCCGCGGCGCGCGAGGTATCGATCTGGCCGGGGGAGACGCAGTTGACGCGGATGTTGAATTCGGCGAGATCCTGCGCCAGAGCCTTGGTGAGCCCGACGACGCCGTGCTTCGCCGCCGCGACATGCGGCCGGCCTTTCAGGCCGAGCAACGCGGTGACGCCGGCGAAGGTGACGATGCAGCCGCCGCCCGCTTTCTTGAAGGCGGGCAGGCACGCCTGCGTGAATACGAACGCGCTGTCGAGATCGGTGGCGAGAATGCGCCGCCAGTCCTCGTAGCTGATCTCCTCGAACGCTGCGTGCTCTCGGATCGCGGCGTTGAGGACCAGGATATCGATGCGTCCGAAGCGGGACACGATGCTATCCACCATGGCACGAACCTGCGAGGGTTCGGCGATATCGGCGGCATAGGCTTCGGCATCCGAGCCGAGCGCCTTGATCTCGTCCACGACCCCCTTGGCCTGATCGAGATTCGAGCGCGTATTGATCGCAACCTTGGCTCCGCCCGCCGCCAGCGACAGCGCGATCGCCCGGCCGATGTTGCGCGCCGCGCCCGTGACGATGGCGACTTTGCCCGCGAACTCCTCGCCCTTGTGCATGCCCGCTTCGCTCATTTCAGCCTCCCGGTTCGTGCCGACCTCGGCCCGGCGATCGTAACATAGCGTCTGTGCGCCGCCGCGCTGTCTCTCGCCGCGCAGTGTTCGATTAGAATCCGCTTTTGTACACGCGACGGAGACGGCATGGCGCGTGCCGCGGCAGGTATCGTGATGGGCAGCGAGAGCGACTGGGACGTCATGCAGCATGCGGCCCGGGTGCTGGACGAGTTCGGCGTAGCCTTCGAGTCGCGCGTCGTCTCCGCCCACCGCACGCCGGATCTGCTGTTCGAGTATGCAGAGAGCGCAGCGCGCCGGCGCCTTGCCTGCATCATCGCCGGCGCTGGCGGGGCGGCACACCTGCCCGGCATGCTCGCCGCCAAGACGATCGTGCCCGTGCTCGGCGTGCCGGTGCCATCGCGCCACTTGCAGGGTCTCGATTCGCTGCTCTCGATCGTGCAGATGCCGCGCGGCGTTCCGGTGGCGACGTTCGCGATCGGCGATGCGGGCGCGGTGAATGCAGGCCTTCATGCCGTCGCCATGCTGGCGCGCACCGATCGCAAGCTGGCGGCTGCGCTGGAAGCATTCCGGCGCAAACAGACGAGGGCCGTGCTGGCGGCGGAGCTGCCGGCGCTGAAATGATCGCACCGGGTGCATGGCTGGGATTGCTGGGCGGCGGCCAGCTCGGACGCATGTTCAGCATGGCCGCGCAAAGCATGGGCTATCGTGTCATGGTGGTCGATCCGGGCGAGCACAGCCCGGCGGGCGCTGTGGCCGATGCCAGCTTGCGAGCCGACTATCTGGACCTCGAGGCGCTCGCACGCCTGGCGCGCGATTGCGCTGCAGTCACGACCGAATTCGAGAACGTGCCAGCGGAAGCGCTGCGCCGGCTCGCGCGCGATTGCTTCGTGAGTCCGGCGGCCGATAGCGTGGCGGTGGCGCAGGACCGGATTTGCGAAAAGGAATTCCTCGCCGCTGTCGTGGGCGTCGGCGACTATGCGATCGTGCGATCCGACGCTGACCTGGGCGAGTCGATGGACGAGCGGTTATTGCCCGGGGTGCTGAAACGCAGCCGCCTTGGCTACGACGGCAAGGGCCAGGTTCGGGTCACGGACCGCGGTCAGGCGCTGGACGCATTCCGGGCGATGGGCAGCGAGCCGTGCGTGCTCGAACGTCTGCTCGAGCTCGAATGCGAGCTCTCGGTGATCGTCGCCCGCAACGACCTCGGCCAGTGCGTGGCCTACCCGGTCGCCGAGAACCGGCACGAGCACGGCATCCTGGACGTCTCGATCGCTCCGGCTCGCGTGAGCCTTCGACTTGCGGCGCAAGCGCAAGCGGCGACCCGCGCGGTGGCCGAGCGCCTGGATTATGTGGGCGTGCTGTGCGTGGAATTCTTCGTGGTCGCCGGCCGACTGCTGGCGAACGAGATCGCGCCGCGCCCGCACAACAGCGGTCACTACACCATCGACGCCTGCGTCACCTCGCAGTTCGAGCAGCAGGCTCGGATCCTCGCCCGCTTGCCGCTGGGCGATCCGTCGCTGCACTGCCCCGCCGTCATGGTGAACCTGCTGGGCGAGCTGTGGGTGGGCGGCGAGCCCCGCTGGGATCGGGTGTTGACCAACCCGCGCGCGAAGCTGCACCTGTACGGCAAGCGCGAGCCCCGCACCGGGCGCAAGATGGGCCACTTCACCGTGCTGGGCGAAAGCGCCGACGCGGCGTTGCGCCAGGCGCTGGATCTGCGCGCGGCACTCGTTCCGCAAGCGGTGGCCGCCGGCGCAACCTAGGAGAGTCTTGATGGCCAGCGCCCCGATGCTGCAAAGCGACCTGAAAAGCCTGCCTCTCGTTCATCGCGGCAAGGTGCGCGACCTGTACGCGGTGGGCGAAGACCAGCTGCTGGTGATCCAGACCGATCGGTTGTCGGCATTCGACGTGATCCTGCCGACCCCGATCCCCGGCAAGGGCGAAGTGCTGACCGCGCTGTCGCTGTTCTGGTTCGAACGCCTGCGTCACGTCCTGCCCAACCACCTGACCGGCATCGAGGCGCAGAGCGTGGTCGTGCCCGAGGAACGCAGCCAGGTGGCCGGGCGCGCGATGGTCGTGCGACGCTTTCAGCCGCTCATGATCGAGGCCGTGGTTCGCGGCTATCTCGCCGGCTCGGCCTGGAAGGACTACCGGACGAGCGGGTCGGTATGCGGCATTGCGTTACCGCCCCGCCTGAAGGAGGCGCAGCAGCTGCCCGAGCCGATCTTCACGCCTGCCACCAAGGCGCCCGCCGGAAGCCACGACGAGAACATCGATTTCGGCGAGGCGCAGCGCATCATCGGCGCCGACCTGGCCGAGCGTGTTCGCGGTCATGCCATTCGGCTGTACTCGGAGGCCGCGGATTACGCCCGAACGCGCGGCATCATCATCGCCGATACCAAGTTCGAGTTCGGGATCGATAGCGACCGAACCCTCTACCTGATCGACGAAGCGCTCACGCCCGATTCATCGCGCTTCTGGCTCGCGGACACGTACCGCGCCGGCACCAACCCGTCGTCGTTCGACAAGCAGTTCGTGCGCGATTGGCTCGAGACCCAGCCCTGGAACAAGAAGGCCCCGGCGCCGGAACTGCCTGCGGAGATCCTCGCGCGCACGGCCGGGAAATACGCCGACGCGCTGCGGCGCCTGACCGGTGGGTAAACGGAAGATCGCATGAGCAGCGCCGAGGAGATCGCGCGCGCGGTGGAACTCCTGCGCGCCGGCGGCGTGGTGGCGTTTCCGACCGAGACGGTCTACGGCCTGGGGGCCGACGCCTCGAATCCCGCCGCGGTGGCTCGCATCTACGCGCTCAAGGGCCGCCCGAGCAACCACCCCGTGATCGTGCACATGAGCGCCGCCGGGCAGCTGCGCGATTGGGCGCTCGATCCGGCGCCGCAAGCGTTGCGGCTCGCGGAAACATTCTGGCCGGGACCGCTCACGCTGGTGTTGCGGCGTGCGCCGCAGGTGCCCGATGCCGTCACGGGTGGCCAGGACACGGTCGCGTTGCGGGTGCCTGCGCATCCGCTCGCGCAAGCGCTGCTGCACGCTTTCGGCGGCGGTGTAGCCGCGCCTTCGGCGAATCGCTTCGGTCGGGTCAGCGCAACGACGGCGCAGCACGTGCGCGAGGAATTCGGCCGCACGATCGAATGCGTGCTCGACGGCGGCGCCTGTGCGGTCGGCATCGAATCGACCATCGTCGACATCTCCGGCCCGCAGCCGGTGCTGTTGCGCCCCGGCGGCATCGACCTGGGCGCGTTGGAACGCGCGCTCGGCGCCCCGGTCGCGCTGCCTGGCCGTTCGGCGCCACGGGCACCGGGTCGGCTCAAGGCGCACTACGCGCCGGCCACGCCGCTCATGCTGGTGGAGCCCGACATGGCGACCGAGCTGATCCGTTCGCTCGCACGCCAGGACAAGCGCGTGGCGGTACTGTCCTTCAGCGCCATGCGGCCGTTGTTGCCGGGGCTTACCTGGCTGGCGTGCGCCGCGGATGGCGAAGGTTACGCCCACGATCTGTACGCCAACCTGCGCGCGGCCGATGCATCGGGTTCGGAGGTGATCGTGGTGGAGCGGCCGCCGGCGCGTCCGGAATGGGCCGCGGTGCTCGATCGGTTGACGCGGGCTGCGGCAGGATCGGGCGCGCCGGAGAACCCGTAGACGCGCGCGCGCCGTGACTGGCCGAGCCCTACGGGCTCGCGGCCGCGGTCACCGATTCGGCAGTCGAATCCCCGAGCGTGAAAAAGAAGGTGGCGCCGCGGTCGACTTCGCCTTCGGCCCAGATGCGTCCGCCGTGGCGCTGGACGACGCGGTAAACGCTCGCGAGCCCGATGCCGCTGCCTTCGTATTCGGCCTCCGGATGCAGCCGCTGGAAGACCCCGAACAGCTTATCGGCGAAACGCATGTCGAAGCCCGCCCCGTTGTCCTGCACGAAGTAGATGCGCTCGCGGGCCCGCTGGCTGGAGCCGACGCGAATGCGCGCGGGATGGCGTCCGCGGGTGAACTTCATGGCGTTCGAAAGCAGGTTGGCAAACGCGAGCCGGATCAGCGCCGGGTCGATCTCGGCTTCGCCCAGATCTTCCACCGCGATGTCGATCTCGCGTCCGGGCTGCTCGCTGCGCAGCCAGTTGAGCGCGTCTTCCACCGCTTCGTTGAGACGCACACGGGTGCGTGCGAGCGGCTGGCGCGACAGCCTTTGCAGCGAGAGCAGCGCGTCGATCAGCGTTCCCAACCGGACCGCGTTGCTGTACATGCGCTGCAGATAGTTCTGCGCGGTATCCGGCAGAATCGGCGTCAGTTCCTCCTCGAGGATCTTGGCATAGCCGCTGATCGCACGCAGCGGTGCGCGCAAGTCGTGCGCGATGGAGTACGACAGCGCCTCGGCCTCGCGGTATGCGGTCTCGAGCTGCGCGGTGCGTTCCGCCACCCGCTGTTCCAGATCGTTGTTGAGCTGCATGAGCTGGTTGCGCGTCTCGCGCAACGCCGTGACGTCGCGCGCGACCACGATCTCGCCGATGTGCCGGCCGGAATCGTCGTACATGGGCCCGGCGGTGCCGAACACGTACACGGACTGTCCGCTGCGGGTGGTGCAGCGCGACTCGAATCGGACGTGGTGCGCGCCCCGGATCCGAGTCATCAGCCGCTCGTAGTCGCGCTCCGACAGGTTGCGCAACTGCAGCTCGCGCGCCGTGCGCCCGATGGCGTACTCGGCGCTGTAGCCATAGAGCTGTTCCGCGCCCGGGTTCCAGCTCATGATCACGTCGTCGAGGTCGCGCGTAAGAATCGCATCTTCGGACTGCTCGACGATGCTGGCGAGGAAACGGCTCTGCGCTTCGCTCGCGCGCAACTGCGCCTCGGTGGCGGCGCGCTCGATCGCCATGCCGAGCACATTGGCGATGGCGGTGAGCGTATTGGCGTCGTCGGCGTCGAAGCGCCGGCGCCGAGTTGCGTGCACGGCGAGCACGCCATAGGGGTGGCTGCGGCCGCGAATGATCACGCTCATTCCGCTGACCACCCCGTGTTCGAGCAGCGTCGGCGAGGGGCGAAAACGCGCCTCGGCGCGCAAGTCGGTGATGATCACCGGCGCGTTGTGTTGAATGGTGTACCCGGCCTGCGAATCTCCCGCGGCGTCGAGCACGCGCCGGCCGAATGCACCCGGTTTCAAGCCTGCACTCACTCGTGCCCGCAACTGCCTGCCTGCGTCGAAAAGCTCCAGGACCTCGGCGATCTCGACCCGGAATACATCGCGCAGCACCCGCACGATCTCTTCCATGAGGACATCGGGCGCCGTGCCGGCCAGCGCTTCCTGACCGAGCGCGGCAATGGCGGACTGACGCGCTGCACGGCGCGCGACGCGCGTTCCGGCCGGCGACTCCGGCGGCTGGGGCGGTTGCCGCGGAATACGGGGCGCTATTGCCGTTCTCCTCGGGCGTGGGGCGGCATACTACAACCTGCCGGGGAGCACGCCGGGCTCATCGCGCGAGCGTCCGGTCGAGGAAGCTTAGAACCCATTGCAGCAGCTGATCCTCGCGGTCGGTGAAGAAATGATCTGCGTCGCTCACCTGCACCTGCGAAGAGGCCGCAATGCCCCGCAACGTCTCGGCGCGGCGCGCCGCCCCGGCGAGCACCGCAGGCAGGTCACGGCTGCCGTGCAGATCGAGCACGGGCAAGCGCAGGCGTTCGGGCCGCACGAATTCACCGCTCAGGCCGATCGCCACCCATGCCAAGATTTCAGGCTGCGGCGTCGTGACCAGGAACTCGTTGCTCATGCGCGCCCCCACGCTGTGAGCGACGATGGCGATGGCGCGATGACCGCGCCCTCGCAGCCAGGCA
>JBOIEI010000057.1:0-11051 GCA_050741055.1 Burkholderiales bacterium
TCCCTTCCCTGGGCCAGTGGTGTGTGTGGCAGGACTGGCCCTTGAACGAGGCGATACCCGGTATGTTCGGCATGGTCGGTGCCGAGAGGACGCCGATTGCTGTGATCAGAAACCGTGTCGTACAACGGCCGCCATCCTCCAGCAGGATCTCCCAGCTTCGTGTGTTCTCACGATAGTGAGCAGCGGCGACACGGGTGTTGAATTGTATGTCCCGGCGCAGGCCGAACTTGTCGGCGACATAGTTGAGATACCGCTCGTTATCGGGTTGGGGCGAAAAGTGTTCGCTCCAATCCCACTCGTCAAGCAACTCCTGGGAGAACGCATAGCCATAGGTCCAGCTTTCGGAATCAAAGCGGGCGCCAGGGTAGCGATTCCAATACCAGGTGCCACCGACTCCACTGGCGGCCTCCAATGCACGCACCCGAAGTCCGAGCTCGCGCAGCTTGTGGAGTTGATAGAGTCCCGTAACGCCCGCACCGATCACGACGGCGTCGAAATCCAAATGCCCTGAAACCCGAGCATTCCCGGTTGCCGCTGCTGCAGTATCCACCTCGATTCTCCCACACTGACCCGCGTCTCATTGCTCGGTCCCGAAAGAAGCACGCAGCGCTGTGCCAGAACAATAGAGGGCGGCCCTTTATTGAGGAATGCAAAGCACGGAGGATACCTCGCTGAACTCGCGCCAGAGCTTGCGCCACGAGTCGCCGCCGTCGTCGCTGCGATAGAGATAGCCGTAGCGGCTGGCGGCAAAGACAGTGTTCGGCGCCTGCACCGGAATGCTCACCGTCCATACCGCCGAATTGGGCTGCACCGGCAGGCCGACGTTCGCCCAGGTGGCGCCCGCGTCCTTGGAGCGCATCACCGTGCCGACCCGCCCCGGCGTCGCATCGCCGAGCGTCAGGAACAGCGTGCGTGGATCATCGGGCTTGACCGCGATGCCGCGCGGGTAGCGCCACGGGAAAACCTCGCGCGCGTGCGCCGCCTGCCAGGTCTTGCCGTCGTCGGTGCTGCGCCAGACATCGTCGTTGACCAGGGTGAATACTACCTTGGGCGGTCCGGCGGTCACGAGCACGTTGTGCACGTCCGGGTTCGGAATCTGGCCGTTGATCCTGGCCCAGGTCGCACCGCCGTCGGCGCTGTGGCGCACGCCGTCGACCTCGAACCCGACCCAGACGTGCCGGCTGTCCGTCGGATCGATCGCGATTCCCGTGGGCCGCGGGATGCCGACGTTCGGACATTCCTTGGCGATCTCCATGGGCCGATGCTGCCAGGTCTCGCCGCCGTCGGTGCTGCGGTAGATCCCCGGCGTGCTCGGCGTGCCGACGCCTGCGAACAGCACGCGCTCGTCCTTTGGATCGGCGGCAAGGCTCCATACCATGGAACCGGACATCGGCGTATTCAGCAGCCGCCATTTCATGCCCGCATCGTCGCTGCGATAGAGACCCATATCGGTGCCCGCATACACCGTTTCGGGACGATGCGGCGCCGCAAGCAGGCTGCGCACTATGCCATCGGTGTGCATCCCGTTGCGCACGCTGATACGCGTCCAGTTCTCGCCATCGTCGCCGCTCATCATGACGCCCTGGCCGACGGTGCCGACAAGGATCCTCGTCTTGCTTGCCATGGTCGATGCTCCTGATGACTAGCCGTTTGATGACTGGACGCCGCGTGGTTATGCTTGGGCAACCGAGCCGCGCGCCGTCCCCCTTCGTCGACGCAACAGATCCAGACTCCGCCGCGCTCATCATACGCCTGGAGGAACGATGCCAACGACCTTGTTGATGCTGCCGCCGCAAACGGCAGCCACACGCGACTGGGCCGCACGGCTTGCCGAGGCCATGCCCGAGGTGACGGTCGTCGTCGCCGAAGACGAACAGCAGGCCGAACGCGCCGTCGCCGATGCAGATTGCGCGTTCGGCACGCTCCCGGCAGCCCTGGCTGCGAAAGCAAGCCGGCTGCGCTGGCTGCAGGCGCCGCACGCCGCCCCGCCCGCAGGCTATTACCACCCGGCGCTCATCGCACACCCGGTGGTCGTCACGAATTTTCGCGAGATCTACAACGACCACATCGCGGCGCACATCATGGCCTACGTGCTGATGTTCGCGCGCGGGATGCAGATCTACTTTCCGCAGCAGCTTCGCCGCGAATGGCGTCCCGCGACGCCTCGCCATAGCGGCGTGCTGCACCTACCCGAAACGACGATGCTGATCGTCGGCGCGGGCGGCATCGGTGCGGAGGCGGCGCGGCTCGCCGCAAGCTTCGGTATGACGGTGATCGGCACGGATGCACGCCGCGAATCGCCACCCCCCGGCATGAAGGAACTGCATCCCGCCGATGCGCTGGACCAAGTCCTGCCGCGCGCGGACTTCGTCGTGCTGACCGTGCCGCACACGCCCGCGACGGAGGGCTTCATGCACCGCGAACGCTTCCGGCGCATGAAGCCGAGCGCGTTTTTCATCAACATCGGCCGCGGCAAGACAACCCGGCTCGCAGATCTCGTCGCGGCGCTCGAGGCGCGCGAAATCGCGGGGGCGGCCCTCGACGTCTACGAGCAGGAACCGCTGCCGCCGGAGCATCCGCTGTGGACGCTGCCAAACGTGATTCTCACGCCGCACACGGCAGGCTACGGGCCGTATCTCGACGAGCGCCGCTACGATGTGATCCTCGACAACTGCCGGCGCTTCGTCGCGGGCCGGCCGCTGCGCAATATCGTCGACAAGGCCAACTGGTTCTGAGCCGGAGTAGACGGGTCGGGCGGCGACGTATTCGCGAACGCTCGGCATAACGTGACGATGGTGCGATCCGGTTGATCGCGCGTGGATTCCCCAGGAGACACATTCATGCTCACCGGCGTGTACTACTTTCCGACCGACTATGGCATCGATATCGCCGAGCTCGCCCGCGCGCTCGAAGACCGCGGCTACGAGTCGCTGTTCGTCTGCGAACATACCCATATACCGGTGAGCCGCAAGACACCGTTCCCCGGCGGCGGGGAACTGCCGAAGAAGTACAAGCACACGCACGATCCGTTCGTCGCGCTTTCCTTTGCCGCTGCGGCGACGCGCAAGCTCAAGCTCGGCACCGGCATCGCGCTCGTTCCGCAGCGCGACCCTATCGTCACCGCCAAGTCGGTCGCGAGCCTCGATCAGCTCTCCGGCGGGCGTTTCGTCTTTGCGATCGGCGGCGGCTGGAACGTCGACGAGATGGAGAATCACGGTGCGCGCTACGAAACGCGCTTCAAGCTCTTGCGCGAGCGCGTGCTGGCGATGAAGGCATTCTGGACGCAGGAAGAGGCAGCGTTCCATGGCGAGTTCGTCAACTTCGAGCCGGCCTGGATGTACCCCAAACCCAAGCAGCGCCCGCACCCGCCGGTGCTGATCGGCGGCGAATCGGAATACACGCTCGAGCGCGTGGTCGAATTCGCAGACGGCTGGTTCCCGCGGCCGCGCAAGGGCTGGGAGCCGAAAAGCGCTGCGGCGCGTCTCAAGGCTGCAGCGCAAGCAGCCGGGCGCGACCCGGCTACGCTGCAGATCACGGTATTCGCCGCACCGCCAGATCGCGAGAAACTCGTTCCCTATCGCGAGGCCGGCATAACGCGCGCGCTGTTCGAAGTGCCCGATGTAAGCCGCGACGAGATTCTGCGCATCCTCGACAAGAATGCGCCTTTGGTCGCGGAGCTCGCGGCGGGTCGGTGATTGGGCATCCGCGCTGCCACGCTTACGCGAGCCCCAACTTCGGCAGCACCTGGGTTTGCCAGCGCTCGATCGTGCGCAGCATCGCCGCATGCGGCACGAGGCCGTTGAACGCCCAGAAGAAGATCCATTCGGCAGGCAGACGCTTGAGCGTTGCTTCGAGCCGCCGGCACACCGTATCTACGCTGCCCACGAGCGCATAGCCCAGATCGATCATCTCCTGCGGGCTCGGATATTCGCCGCTATCCGGATCGATCATGCCGCGGCGGAAGCCGAAGGGCTCGAACCATGCGGTCGCCATGAAGCGGCTCGAATTCTGCCAAAGCACGTCGGCCTCTGCGTCGGAATCGGCGATGATAATGTCGCGCAGGAAAGCCACCCCATCGCCGGGACGGCGCTTGGAAACAGCTGCATAGAGCTCGCTCAAGCGCGCTTCATGCTTGGCGTGCATGGGCGGCAGCACCGCGGTCACGCCCTGCTCCGCGCACCAGCGGATGCTGCTCTCCGAGGACGCGAAGGGCTGGAAGAGCGGCGGATGCGGCTTCTGCAGCGGCTTGGGCACGACGCCCACCGACTTCACCAGACCGTTCTCTATGCCTTTGCCGTAGCGCTGCGATGCCTCCACCGTCCACGGCGTGCCCTCGACCGGGATGCGCCAGAGCTTGCCCTCCCAGGTGAGCATCTCTTCGGTCCAGCACTTCTTGATGATGCGGAAGTTCTCTTCGAACGCGGCACGATTCGCGGCATCGATCTCGTCGTGCTTGTTGGGCAGCGCGCCGTGGACGCCGTGCGTGTGCTGCGCCATGACGTCGACCCAGCGGCGCTGGTAGCCGCGCGCAAAACCTGCGTTCGCGCGGCCGCCCGTCATGTGGTCGAGCATTGCGATGTCTTCCGCGATTCGAATCGGATTGTCCGCGGGCAGCACGATGCCGAGCTGGCCCACGCGGATGCGCTTGGTCTGCATGCCGATGTACAGATCGAGCATCACCGGGTTGTTCGAGAGCTCGATACCCTCGACATGGAAGTGGTGCTCGGTGAAATTGATCGAGTCGTAGCCGAGCGCATCGGCCAGACGCGCCTGCTCGCCCACCTCTTTCAGCATATTCCCGTAGAGATCGCCGCGCATTCCGGCCATCCCCGCCTCGATGTCGGCGCGGCTGCCGACCGAGGGCAGATAGAACAACGACGTTTTCATTCGCAGCTCCCTCTGATCGCACCGCGCCTCATACGTGCGTGGCGCAAGCAGCCAGTCTAAGGCATGGCGAGCGCCGCGGCGATGCTGCCCTGCGGCTGCGATACTGCATTGCGTGCGCGCAAAGCAGCCACGTTATCGGAGCGCACGGCGCTCGCTGCCGCTCTAGATTTCAAGTGCCCTGGGGCCAGACGAAGTCGGGGCGCAGCCCTGCATAGACTGGGCATCGATCATCGGGTCTCGGAATCCCGGCAGCCGGATCGTAGAACGCATGATAGGTGGCGGGCAGCTTCTGCGCGTCGTGGCCCATCAGGTTCGGCACGATCACCCGGATGCGATGTTGCTTGTCATCGAGCATGATTGGGGTGCCGCAAGTTTCGCAAACGCACAGCTCGAGCGGTCCGTTGGGATTCTGATCATTGAAGGGCAGGCGTTTCAGGCTGCCGCCCTCCTCTACCGTCAAGTCTGCGTGCTTGAAGAACACCACATGGGTAGTGGGCTGTCCGGTAACCCGTTTGCAAACCGAACAGTGACAGATATGGCTATCGATCGGATCGATGTCTGAATAGCTGGTGTGGTGTGCACAGCCACCTGCATATTTATGTGCCATGTTGACTTGCCCCCGAAGTGACGAGTTAATGGGTACGACCAACACGATCCAGAATAGGCCGTGAAACCGCCTGCGTCTACCCCCGCCCGCTGGGCCGCTACAGGAACGAATCGAACGCGGTTTGTGGATTCCACCGTCGCGAAAACGAATCCAGGGGCACACAACGAAGCAGGTGAACGCGGCTGCATATCCTCTTCGTCGCGCAGCCCGAAATCGATCGCGCCGGTGCTATGCGTCGTCCAACGGATCATCAGGCGCAATTGGCTTGCACGCGCGAGGGCCTGAGAATAGGATCGAGAGCTGCGGAATTTTCAGCAAGCACCTGGTGGCAAAAATAGGTGACGAAGATCCTATCGGCTGCCGCGGCAAGCGGCTCAATCAAGTAGGCAACCGTTGAGCTGCTCGCCGAATCTTGACGCGCGCCGGTCAACCACCAGAGGATTACCCGCAATGAAATGCACTGCTTTTTTGCATCTCAAACTTGCCGGAATGACGCTCGCAACCGCAGGCCACGCACAAAGCACTTCCGCCAATTCTGCTTAGAGGAGCAAGCGATGCTGAGACGACTCACAGCAGTTGCGGCGGTGCTCGCAGCTTTCACGATCCCGGGTGCGCTCGCGCAGAGTTATCCGGCAAAACCGATTCGATTGATCGTGCCTTCCTCGCCCGGAGGCGGCACCGACATTACCGGTCGCATCGTCGCGCAAAAGCTGACGGAGCTCCTGCGCCAGCAGGTCGTCGTGGACAACCGGGCGGGCGCCGGCACGCGCATCGGCAACGAGATCGTGGCCAAGAGCCCCTCCGACGGTTACACCCTGCTCATGGGGCTTTCGACGCTCGCCATCATCCCGGCGGTTTACAAGAACGTGAGCTACGATGCGCTCAGGGACTTCGCGCCGATATCGCAGGTCGTCAGCGTGCCGAATGTGCTGGTCGTGCATCCTTCACTGCCCGCGCGCAGCGTGAAGGAGCTGATCGCGCTCGGCAAGAACCGTCCGCGCGACCTGGTTGCGGGTTCGGCGGGAAGCGGAACAAGCCCTCATCTCTCACTCGAGCTTTTCAAGTCGCTGGCCGGGATCGAGATGGTGCATGTGCCTTACAAGGGCTCCGGGCCGGGCCTGGTCGCTCTGGTGAGCGGCGAAGTCGCGGTATTTTTTCCCTCGCTGCCTTCGGCGACGCCTCATATCAAAGCGAATCGCGTGCGACCCCTCGGCGTTACCACCGCAACGCGCGCCGATTCGCTGCCCGATGTGCCGAGCATTGCCGAAGCCGGCCTGCCGGGCTATGAGGCGACGCAGTGGTTCGGCGTGCTTGCGCCTGCGGGCACTGCGCAGGCTATCGTCGATCGCCTTCACAAGGAAATCGTTGCGGCCCTGAAGTCTCCCGATGTCGTAAAGCAGTTTTCGACTCAGGGCGCGCAAATCGTGGCGAGCTCGCCGGAGCAGTTTGCCGCGTACATCCGGGCCGAAACGCAGAAGTGGGCCAAGGTCGTGAAGGCAGCCGGCATCAAGCCGCAATAACAGCAAGGGAGGAACTGAGGATGGCTTCGTTCGCGAGGTGACAAACCGTTACCGCTGCGGATTAGCCGCAGCAACCCGGCAAACCCTGACCGGCTGCGGTTCTTATGCGCGCAGCCGAACTCGCCCGCGACACCAGGTGAGCACGCCGATCCCGAGGACGAGCAGTGCAGTTGGCGTAGCCGATGTAGAGACGCTGGCGGCGTTCTCCCGCATCAGCCCTGCTCACCGCAGACCGGCGGACTTCAGCCGCGGAAAGATCACGTCGCGGAAGGAAGCGACCTCGTCTTCAGGCGCGGCGAAGGTCTGGAACGGCATCAGGTAGATGTTGCGCACGCCGAGCTTCGTCATCTCGATGATGCGCTCCGCGCAGTACTCGGGCGTGCCGGCAAGTCCCAGCGCGTCGCAGACCTGCGCGACGGTTTCGTCCGGCACGAAGGACGTCACCTCGATCGCCTCTTCCCAGTTTTCCGCATGCGAGAGATCGGGATAGACCTTGTCCACCGCCTCCGGCGTCTTCACCTTCGGCCAGCGGATCCCGATTTTTACCAGCCAGTCGCCTTTGCCGTAACGCAGCGCCCAGTGCACGGCGACCGGACGTGCGACTCGGCGCGCTGCGGCCATCGTCGAGGCCGTGCCGACGCGCACCGCCCAGTTGATTTCGAGGTCTTCCAGGCGGCGACCGGACTTCTTCGCGCCGCGCTCGACGAGATCGAGCGCCCGCTCGACGATCGGCTTGTTGAACCCGACGAGGAGCAGCACGCCGTCGCCGATCTCGCCCGCGAGCTCCATCGCTTTCGGCCCCGACGCGGCCATGAGCACCGGAATGCGCCGGCCGGACGCGTAGCTCAAGCCCGCAGGCGTCCCATTCCAGTCGACCTTGCCACCGGCGAGCAACGTTTTCACGACGCCGACGCACTCGCGCATCTCGGCGAGCGTCGCGGGTTTGCGCCCGATCGTCGCTGCCGAGCTGTAGCCGGTGCCGATCACGCACTTGATGCGGTTGGGCGCGATCTCCTCGACCGTCTGGATGCCACTTGCGAGCACCGCAGCGTGGCGCGTGAGCGGATTGGTGACGGCCGGAAAGAGCTGCATGCGCTTCGTATGCGCGGCGGCGTGGCCGAGGATGACGAACGTATCGCGGCCGATCATCTGGCTGTCGAGGATGCCGGCGCCGTCGAAGCCGGCGGCCTCGATACGCTGCAAGAGTGCCATCAGTTCGGGCAGCGGCGCGGTTCCGGGCACGCGCATGTGGACACGGACCAGTTCGGTCATGGTCTTGCTCCTGGTGTAAGGGTGTCGAATCGTCGGAAACTATAGCGGCAAACGAGCACTGACGCATGACTTCTGATGCAGCCGGACGGCAACGAGCCGCAGAATGCGCTGCCAGTCCGCCTGGATGGCGTCGCACCGATCGGACAGGCGGAGTTGTTCGGCGATTGTGGGGGTAGGGGTACTGCCACGCCATTCGTCCCGATGACGCCATGTAGTCACGTCTTGATTCTAGATGAAAAGCTGAGCCAGATTGATCATGCTCAAACCGGCCACGATCGTGCCGACGACGGAGGAGCGCGACGCGCGTCGACATGACGCGCAGCAGGTAACCTGCCAGTGGTGCGGCCAGCGCACCACCGATGACAAGCCCTATTACCAGCTTCCCGTAACGCTCGAGATCGAGCTGCGTCAGCACACGCATGAAGATGAGAACCGCCATACAGGCGAGGTAGAGGGTCACAATAGGCTTGACGACTTGCTCGGGCAGTCCGGTCAGAACATAGGCGCCCACGGCGCCGCCTGCTGCCCCGGTCAGGACGAGGCGCAGGAAAAGCTTCCGATCGATGTTTCTGTTCCAGATGTGTGAAGCCGCTGAAGCCCCTGTCGTGACAATCTCGGCGGCGTGAACCGCCGCGCTCGCGATAGCGGGAGGAGCGCCGGTCGCGATGAGGCTCATGCTGGCAATGATGCCGAAGGCCATGCCTAGTGCGCCGTCGATCAGTTGCGCAAAGAAGCCGATCGCCGAGAACAGCAGGATATCGAGATCTGCCATGAGCTGAGGTTTGCTTGTGCGCCAACCCGTCGCGCGTCGCATCGGTTGCGATATGTGCGCTCAGGTCCAATCTAGGTGCAACGCAGGCGCTCAACGAGCCGCGTTGCGATAAAGCGCATCGCTTTTTGAGAACGAGCACTGCTCCCCGGCCTGCGGAAATCGGCGCCGGTAGCGCTCTCGCATCGCAAATGCCAGAGCGACTGCCAGTCAATCGAAGCAGCGACAACAATTGCAGACGGTCCTACCCGCACGATGCCGAGCCGCTTAAAGCCCAAATGGGTAGGTGTCTGGCATGCCGGCTCGCGGTTTGGAACCAAGCGGGGTGACGGCGTTGGTGCGATCGAACCAGCAGTACTCGTCGAACTGCCGTGGCAGAACAGCCTGAAAGTAGTGGCTCGGCAATTCCGTCTCCGGCCGGTAGATCACGCCGATGGCTCGCTCGAGTCGCGGCGTCAGGAGCTCCCGTCGCAGATCCTCATCCGGTCTCAGCGGCAACAGGAACGACGGGGCCTGGGACTCGTGGCATTGCCGCTCGTAGCTTTCAGCGTGCGACGCCTTGGTCTCCATCACCCGCATCGGAGCGTCCCAGTTGTCGGCAGCTGCGAGGAGCGACTCGAGATCCGCATCCTCGATGGATTCGAAACGATCGGCGGTCTTCGACATCGACATGGAGCATTGGCCGAATTGTGGGGGCGCTCTGAAGATCATCGCCGCCATCGAAGAGCCCGCCGTGATTGGCAAGATCCTCATGCATCTGGGCATCTGGGCCTGCCCGCGCGCGCCGCTACGCGCCCCGGCGCGGCTGCCGGAGCTCATCGAGGCGGCCTGATCCAAACCACAACAGCGGCTCTGCGACCAGGCCGACGACCCGGCTCGGCGTGGGGCTGCCCGAAGCGCCGAATCTGCCTTGATGCGGACCGCCTCGGGGTGGATCAAGGACGCAAAATATCATCGAGGGCGCGGAATTTTCAGCGCGCACGTTGCGATTGACCGCTCGCAGGGCCGGGGATACAGTGGCGGTTAGTGAAAAAGGTGGATTGAATATCCTATCCGCAAGAATCACTTCGTTTCCTGTCATCCTGACTACTATCGGGCTTTTCCCTAAGTGCCCGACGCGTGATTCCTCACACCCAATCCCTCTCCCGGTAGGGGGGAGGGAAGCGTCCAGCCTGAATGGGCTGTCACCCATTTGGGTATTCAATGGCGAGGAGGTGCGCACTGTCCTGAAAACGAAACGCGCGGTTCTCTAGACAGTAGAAGCCGGGCGCGTTGCGCTGGATCGTCCAGGTCGAGCGAACGTTCTTGGCGCCGTGGTGCGGGCGGGCCCTCGAGTACCCGGAGCTCGCCATGATGCCGGCGGTGCTTCGTTCAACCTGTTGGGCGATTGGCTGCGGGACCATTTCGATCCCCAGCCGAGGATGTAACGCAACGACCGATAGGAGGACGGACCATGAAGGCAAGATCGTTTTCGCTATTCGCACATCTGCTTACGGCGATCGTCGTCGTCCTTGGCAGTGCGCTCACCCCAGGGTGGGCCGAGGCGGCGGTCAAGAAGTTGATCTTCGCATCTGCCGGCTTCCACGAGAGCAACCGCTTTTGGACCATTTCGCGTCCGGACCACCTGCAGTTCGAGCCGTTCTGGGAGACGCTGGTCGGCATCGATCCGAAGACGGCGCAATACATCCCGATGCTGGCGACGAAGTGGGAGCATAGCCCCGACTTCAAGGAGTGGACCTTCCAATTGCGCAAGGGGGTGCAGTTCCACAACGGCTACGGGGAGTTCACGTCCGCGGATGTCAAGCATTCCCACTCGCTGCTGATCCGCCCGGATTCGACCGCGACGCTGCGCGCGTTCTGGGCTACGGTCGATGAAGTAGTTCCTGTCGACAGTCACACCGTCAAGTTCCGATTCAAGCATCCGGCGATGCCCCCGTCGATGATGTTCGGCGTTTCGCGCTCCGGCGACCTGCGCATGACGAGCAAGGCGCAGTGG
>JBOIEI010000058.1:0-6274 GCA_050741055.1 Burkholderiales bacterium
CGCTTGGCTGCTGGCCGCGGGAATCGGCGCCGGTCTCATGTATTTCTTCGATCCGCAAAACGGCCGGCGGCGGCGCGCGCTTCTGCGCGATCAAACGGTTCACATGCGCCGCCTCGCGCGGGAAGCAAGCCGCGTGACTGCGCGCGATCTGGCGGGACGCGGCGCTGGCATGATGGCGCTCGTCAGTCGGCGCCTCAACGGCGGCGCGCAAGCAGCGTCGGACAGCGCGTTGATCGAGCGCATCCGCGCCAGGCTGGGACGTGTCGTATCGCATCCGCACGCCGTTCACGTCACGAGCCGCGACGGCCACGTCACGGTGAGCGGTCCGATCCTCGCCGTCGAAGCGCCGCGGCTGCTGGAGTCCATCCGCGGCGTCGCGGGCGTACAAACGATCGACGATCAGCTGCAGGTGCACGAGCGTGCAGGAAACATCTCGGCCCTGCAGGGGGGCGTGCAACGCAACGGTCATCGCTTCGAGCTGCTGCAGGAGAACTGGTCGCCGACTGCGCGGCTGATGACCGGAAGCGCGGGTCTGTTCCTGCTCGGAGCCGCGCTGCGCTCGCACGGTCCTGCATCGCTGGCACTGAACCTGTTCGGGGGCGGGCTGTTGCTGCGCACCGCGACCAATCGGCAGCTTGGCAGTCTTGCCGGCGTCGGCGCTCATTGCCGCGACATCGAAGTGCAGAAATCGATCACCATTCGCGCGCCGATCGCACGGGTGTTCGACTTCTGGACCCGCATCCGCAACTTCCCGAGCTTCATGACGCGCGTGCGCGAGGTGCAGGAGATCGACGACAGCCGATCCTACTGGCGCGTGGAAGGTCCGGCCGGGCTGCCGGTGGAATGGACCGCCGAAATCACCCGGGTGGTCCCGCAGAAGTCGATCGAGTGGCGTTGCGACGATCGCACCGCGGTGAAGCACTCGGGCCGAGTGCGATTCGAACAGGATGGGGAAAACGCCACGCGCGTGCATGTGCAGCTGCACTACTTCCCGCCCGCCGGCGCTGTCGGCCATGTCGTTGCCACGCTGTTCGGCGCCGACCCGAAGAGCGGGCTCGATGCCGACCTCATGCGCATGAAGTCGATGCTGGAGACCGGCCATCCGCCGCATGATGCTGCACGCCCGCTCGGATCGCAGCCACCTCGGCGCGACGCGGACGCGGGCTAGCCCGGATATTCATCGGCGCGCGCGAACCAAGGCGTCAACGAGCCGATTTCGACGACCCAGCCGTCGGCAGACGAAGTCCCACCCGCTTGACCGTGCCGTTTTCCACCTCGCGCACGACCATTTCGGCGCTCCCCACGCGCACTCGATCGCCTACCACCACGCGGCCGTGGAAAACCTCGGCGAGGTAGTCCGCAAGCGATTTGTGCGCGTCCTTGTCCTCGACGGGCAGACCGTAGACGGACGCCAGATCGCCGAGGATGGCATCGCCGTAGAGCAGAAAGTCGCCGAAATAGCGGTGTTCTTCCAGCCGGTCCGGGAGGCGATGCGGATCGAACAGGGTGCTCAATTGCGCCAATCCCTGCGGGCGGGTCAGGAAGTAGACGTAATCGCCCGGGGCAAACCGCAGCTCGGGCTGCAGTGTCTGCGGCTCGCCGTCGCGAATGACCGCCATCACGTGAATGCCGTGCGGCAGCGCAAGCTCGCCCATGCGCCGCTCGACCACGGTGCTGCCCTGCTTGGCCTCGTAGCACACCATCTCGTGCTCGAAGTGACCTGGCATGTCGAGGGTGAGCTCGTGCACCGGTACGATGATCGGGGGTACTTCCAGCTTGAGTAAGCGCGCCACCGGTGCCATGGTCCAGCCCTGCAGCACGAGCGATACCAGCACGACGAAGAACGCGACATTGAAATAAAGCCGAGCGTGCTCCAAGCCGTACATCATCGGGAATAGCGCCAGCACGATCGGCACCGCGCCGCGCAAGCCGACCCAGCCGATGTAGACTTGCTCGCGCCACGGAAGCCGGAACGGCAGCAAGCTCAACACGACCGCGACCGGCCGCGCAACCAGCATGAGCCCGGCGGCCATGAGCAGTGCCGGTCCGGCGAGCGGCAACAGCTCCGAGGGCGTGATGAGCAATCCGAGAATCAGAAACATGACGATCTGGCTCAACCAGGCGAGACCGTCGTGGACGCGGAAAATATTCTGCGCCGATTGCAGGCGCGAGTTGCCGAGCACGAACCCCGCAATATAGATGGCGAGATAGCCGCTGCCTCCCAGTTCGGCGGAGATCGCGAACACGACCAGCCCCCCCGCCACGGCGAGCAAGGGATAGAGCCCGGTGATCAGCTTCAAGCGGTTGATCAGCCACACCAGCGCCTTGCCGCCGGCGTAACCGAGCAGCCCGCCGATGCTGAACTGTTTCGCGAGCGCCGTCAGCAGCGACCATTCGAGCTGCGTGCCCCCGGCGATCAGCAGCTCCAGCAACGCCATGGTGAGGAAGATGGCCATCGGATCGTTGCTGCCCGATTCGATCTCGAGGATGGAGGCGACCCGTTCCTTCAACGTGGCGCCCTGCGTGCGCAGCAGGGCGAACACGGCGGCCGCATCGGTGGAGCCGACGATCGCGCCAATCAGCATGCCCTCTAGCCACCCCAGGTGCAGGATCCAGGCTGCGAACAGGCCGACCACGACAGCGGTCGTCACCACACCGACGCTGGCAAGGCTCATGGCGGGCCACAGGGCCACGCGGAACGTTTCGCGCTGCGTGCGCATGCCGCCGTCGAAGATGATGACCGCGAGCGCGAGCGTGCCGATCGCATACGAGATTTCGAAATCGTCGAACGCGATGCCGCCTGGGCCGTCTTCGCCGGCCAGCATGCCGAGCAGAAGAAACACGAGCAGCAGCGGCGCGCCCACGCGCGACGAGATATCGCTCGCCACGATGCTGATCAGCAGCAATGCGGCGCCGATGAGGACGGCGTAGTTCCAGTATTCCACGGATTTCTTCCGCTTTTTCGCGGTCCCGGGCAAGCCGCGGACCGATCGCGTTTCGCCGCAGGACCCGTTACGCACCAGCCGCTTGCCGCCGGGCCAACCGCCAAACTCCGCGGGCGCAGCTGCGGCTGCGTCATTGTTCGTTATTGTCGTGACGAATCACATATGTAGCCGGGAATCCACAGCTTCGCAAGCACCCTCATGGCGGCAAAGGCGCGAGCAGCTGAGGCGTGCTGGAGCGGGAGCGGCCTCGCGCTGCGGCGACAAGCCTTCCGCGAGATCGAACGCTCTCGCGCACGACGCGCTCGATGCCGCGCTCACGCGAAATCCGACACACGCGCTTCGCTGACCGCGTGTTCGGTGGCTGCATGGTGGACTACTTGCAGAGCCATCGTGCCGAGTGCAACATACTGCAACACACGCCATGATCTTCACATTCGCCGCACTGCCCGCTCGTGGGCAAGCGCACGCACGCTAGATGGATCAGAGACTAAAAGTCCTGTTGCTCGAAGATTTGCCCACCGATGTCGAACTGATATCGCGGCAAGTGCGCAATGCCGGTCTGGAATGCGAGATTGCATGTGTTGCCGACGAAGCGGCGTTCGTGCGCGAGCTGGAGGCGTTCGCGCCCGACTTGATCCTGTCGGACTTTTCGCTGCCGCTGTTCGACGGGCTGAGCGCGCTCGACATCGCGCGGGCGCGGCGGCCGGACATACCGTACATCTTCGTCTCGGGCACGATCGGGGAAGAGCGTGCCATCGAATCGATCAAGCGCGGCGCCACCGATTACGTGCTCAAGAGCAACTTGCGCCGCCTTCCGGCCGTCATCACGCGCGCCCTGACCGAAGCGCGCGAGCGCGCGGCGCGGCAGCAAGCCGAGCAGGCATTGCGCACGACCGAGGAGCGCTTCCGCCTGCTGGTCAACGGCGTCAACGATCACGCCATTTTCATGCTCGATCCGGCGGGCAACCTCGTGAGCTGGAACCCCGGCGCCGAGCGGCTCATGGGCCATTCGGAGAACGAAGTGCTCGGCCGCGCATACGGCTTGTTCCATCGCCTGGTTCCCGCCTCCGGGATCTCGCTCTCGCCGGAGGCGCAATTGGCGCAGGCAGCGGCGACGGGCCACCTCGAAGTCGAAGGGCTGCTCGCGCGCAAGGACGGCTCGCAGTTCTGGGCCAATGTCAGCATCACGCCGCTTTACGATGAAGTGCCGGCCGTGCGCGGCTACGCCGTGGTCACGCGCGACATCACCGAGCGCAAATCCAACCAGGACAAGATCGCACGCCTGAGTCGCATCCATGCCGTGTTGAGCGGCATCAACGCGGCAATCGTGCGCATTCTCGATCGCCAGGAGCTGTTCCGGGAAGCATGCCGGATCGCGGTCGAGGATGGGAACTTCGATGTCGCATGGATCGGACAGGTCGACGCGGAGCGCACAGCGGTGACGATGATCGCGCAGGCCGGAATCGGTGCGCAGTGGCTGCTCGATGCTCAGTACGGCGCGGGCAATGCGCAGCCGGCGCAGGGCCTGGTCGCCGAGGCTATCCGAAGCAAGCGCGCGGTATACAGCAACGACCTGAGCGCCGAGGCGAACCAAAGCTCGCCCCGGCGCCAGGAAGCGATACGCCGCGGGTATCGCTCGGCCATCGTGTTGCCGCTCGTCATCGGCAAGCGGGTGCTGGGCAACCTGACGCTGATCGCCGCGGAACCGGGCATCTTCAACGAAGACGAGATCAAGCTGCTCAACCAACTCGCCGCCGATATCTCCTTCGCGCTCGATCACATCGAAAAAGAGGAACGGCTCAACTACCTCGCCTACTACGACGCACTGACCGGTTTGCCGAACCGAACGCTGTTCAACGATCGTCTGGGTCGGCTGGTGCAGGCGCATCGGCCGGGCGAAGCGCGCATCGCCGTGCTGTTCATCGATATCCCGCGCTTTCGCCTGGTGAACGAATCGTTCGGCCGCAGCGCCGGCGACGCCGTACTGCAGGAAGTGGCGAAACGCCTCGGCGACATCTGGCCCGACGCGGGCTCCCTCGCGCGCGTGGGCGCGAACGCGTATGCCGTGATGCTGGCCAATACCGGGGATGCCGCCCAGGTCGCGCACCTTTTGGAAACCTCCGTCACGCGGGTGGTGGAAGCCCCGGTGAGGATCGCCGACCAGGACCACAAGCTGTCGCTTGCCTGCGGCATTGCGCTCTTTCCGGACGATGCCGCCAACCCGGACGAGCTGCTGCGCAATGCCGAAGCGGCGGCGAACAACGCCAAGGCTACGGGCGAACGCTACCTCTTCTACGAACCGGACATGAATGCCCGGGTGGCGAGAACGTTGCAGCTGGAGAACAAGCTACGGCGTGCGCTCGATAACGACGAGTTCGTGCTGCACTACCAGCCGAAGCTCGATCTTCGCACGCAGCGCGTGGTCGGGCTGGAGGCGCTCATCCGCTGGAACGATCCTGACAGCGGGCTCGTTCCGCCGCTCGAATTCATCCCCATACTGGAGCAGACGGGGATGATCCTGAGCGTCGGCCGGTGGGCGATCGAAACCGCCGTGCGGGAATACGCGCGCTTGCATGCCGAGGACGTGCCCTGTCCTCGTATCGCCGTCAACGTCTCGGCGGTGCAGTTGCGCCGGCGCGACTTCGTGCAGGAGGTCGAAAAGGCGATCGCGGGCGCGACCTCGGGGGCGCACGGGCTCGATCTGGAGATCACGGAAAGCCTTGCGATGGAAAACGTCGCCGACAACATCCCGAAACTCCAGGCGCTGCACGCCCTGGGCATCGGTGTGGCGATCGACGATTTCGGCACGGGCTATTCATCGCTCAGCTATATTTCGCGCCTGCCGGTGGCGGCGCTGAAGATCGATCGCTCCTTCATCGTGAACATGACCCGCGGCGCAGATGACATGGCAATCGTATCGACCGTCATCGGGCTCGCGCACGACCTGCGGCTGAAGGTTATCGCGGAAGGCGTAGAGTCGGAGGAGCAAGCGCAGCTTCTCAGCCAGCTCGGATGCGACCAGCTGCAAGGCTATCTGCTCTCGCGGCCGATTCCGATCGAACAACTGGGCGCGCTGCTGGAGACGATACACGCAAGGCCGCGGTGAGCCGCGCGAGAGCGCGCTGCGCGTCAGGTCGAGCTCCGCTGCAGGCGCTCGTCATGTTGCCGGCATCCACGCACTCGCCTGGACCAGAAGCCAGCCGCCCACAGCGCTCAGGACAACGACCAGCCAAGGCGGCAATTTCCAGAACACGAGCAAGGCGAAGGCAACCAGCCCGAGCGCAAAGTCGGCCGGCGCCTGGATGGCGCTGGTCCACACCGGGTGATAG
>JBOIEI010000059.1:0-5488 GCA_050741055.1 Burkholderiales bacterium
CGTCAATGGCGTGCGCCTGAAAGATGTCTGGGCAAACGGGCCGCAGACCTATGTCGGAGTGTTCGTCACGGGCTTTCCGAACATGCTGATGGCGGTGGGGCCGCATGGCGGGCTCAGCAACTACACGCGCACCGCAGAATATGGCGTCGAGTGGGTGGCCGGTGTCGTTCAGTTCGCGAGCGAGCGCGGGCTAACCCGGATCGAAGCCACTGCCGCCGGCGTCAGCGAATGGACCGATCACGTTCTGGCCCTGGGGCAGGGGCTGCTCGCGAACGAGATCGGCTCCTGGATGACGGGCGTGAACCGCAATGTCGAGGGCAAGCAGACGCCCAGGATCATGCGCTACAGCGGAGGCCATCCCGCTTATCGGGAACATTGCGATGCCGTGGCAGCGGCGGGCTACCGCCAGCTCGCGCTGGCTTAGGCGGCTGCGAATCAAACTGCCAGGGAGGAAATGCCATGCCGTTTCACGAGAAAGGCGCCGTGCGAATTCGCTATGAGGAAGCGGGACGCGGTTTTCCTCTGCTCCTCACACCCGGCGGCGGCCTCAACTCGCGCGTCAGCAATTGGCCCACCGCCGTCTTCAACTCGATGGAGATATTCAGCGACGAGTTTCGCTGCATCACGCTGGATCAGCGCAACGCCAACGGCGGCGAGTCCACCGGCCCCATCCCTGCCGCCAACCCGTGGGACGCGTTTGCCGACGACCAGTTGGATTGATGGACCATCTCGGGATCAAGCGATTCCTCTTCATGGGAAACTGCATCGGTGGATGCTTCGCGATGAAACTGATGGAGCGCGCACCCGAACGCGTGGTGGCCGCTGTGCTGGTGCAGACCGTCGGCCATCATCCGCAGCACCCGGATTACATGTTCAGCTCCTCTACCGCGCGCGCCCCGAGTTCGTTTACAGCGTGACCAGGGACTTCGCGCGCTCCTGCCAGACGCCGATTCTGGTCCTGCCCGACGAAACACCGGCCCACCACGCTCGTGGCTTCCGTCGAGGTCGCTTCACTCTGCCCGAACGCCGACATCACGGTATTTCCGTGACGCGATCCGCCCGAGCTGAAGGCCAGAACGATCGAGAAGGTGAGGCGCTTCCTTCGGACGCATCGGCTCGCTGAGTAGCCGCTGACGGCGGTAACGCCGTGCACTCAGGATGCCGCGCCGCGGGCTCGCTGCCATTGCAGGAGGCGGCTCTCCCCGAAGCTGAACCGATCGGCGCGGCCCAGCTGATCGAGCGCGCCCCACAGCGCTGCCAGGTTCGCGGTGATCACCGGTTTCCCGAGCGCTTTCTCGAGCGCACCGACGATGCCGATCGTGTGCACGCCGGTGCCGCTCATGAAGAGCGCATCGGCGTCGCCCGTGGCCGCGGCGCGCAATCCCACGTCGTATGCCGCCTGCAGCGTGACGTGCTTGAGATCGGGCCCATGCGCGACGCCCAAACACGCGATCGAGACGACCTCGAAGCCATGCGCGCTCAGGAACTCGGCGGCGGACCGGGTCGGCCCCATGGGATAAGGTGCCGCAAGCCAAACCCGCTGCGCGCCGACCGAGCGCAGACATCTCACCGCCGCCCGCGCTGTCGTCAATGCCGATACTCCGACCGCGTCTGCGACCATGCGTTCGATGTCGGCGTCACCCGCGGGGCCGTTGACGTAGCTCGACGCGGTGTGGCCGTAGACGATGAGTGCGAGCTGCGTCTGGCTCAGCGATAACGCGGTTTGCGCCGCATTCCTGCCGGTCTCCGCCATCGCCTGCGCATCGACGGCCGCGCTCGCGCGGTAGATATGACTGGTGTGCACCGTGATGTCGGCGGGCAGCGATCGGTAGAACTCGACTTCCATGACGGCGTTGCTCGATGGAACGAGCAGGCCGATGCGCGTGGTTGCTGCCGTCGTCTGGAACATGTTCTGGGGAGGTTATTCGGTGGGGTCGTCTGCCAATCGACGGCGATCCTGATCAGGTCGGCCAGCGCATGCGTATGCACAAACCGAGAATTCCAAGGTGGCCTGTATGTTACCCGTCGGTCGCTGACCGGCCGCGTCCAGACGTGAAGGTGGCGTTAGGCGATGACGGCTCGTCGGCCTTTGCTGACGGTGCCTTGCACAGTGTCAAAAGGCTGCTTCCGAGCCGATGCAGGCGCCACCCTCGCCGGAGTTCGTGTTCGACTAGCGCCTGAGTTGGTAAATCGGACTTGATCCCGATCTCGTCGAGCGTCCGAAGCGCCTTCTCGGGCGCCCGGACGTCGGGGGGCCCATAGCTTTAGTCGGCTCCGCATCGTGAATCAACCATCCGTGGTCTTAGAAGGCCTCAGCGGGGCTAGACAAGCCTGCGGAATATCTGAATTGCGCGCGGTGCTGTCTTCGGCCGTCGCCCGCCTCCAAACATGAGTCTGGCGGAAGCCGCGTCGATCGGGGCTGAGAAAGCCCGCACGATCGGGCCGTGCGAACTATGCCAGGCACGGTTTTCAGCGACTTACTTCAGCTGGATGCCCGCGTCGTTGACAACCTTCGACCAGCGTTCCACCGAAGTGCGCAAGTAGTCGGTCAGCTCGGCCGGAGTGCCGCCGAGCGGCACCAGTCCCTGGCCGCTGAAGCGCTGCCGGATCTCGGGATTCTTCATCGCGCGGTTCACCTCGGCGTTGAGGCGCTCCACGATGGGTTTCGGCGTCGCGCTCGGCGCGTAGACGCCGTTGATGGTCGTGACGGTGGCCCCGGGGAATCCAGACTCCGCCAACGTGGGCACATCAGGAAGCTCGGGCGCGCGCTTCGGCGCGGTCACCGCCAGCGGGCGCACCTTGCCGCCGGCGCGCACCATCGGCAGGATCTCCGCGATGGGATTGAAGATCGCCTGCACCTGCCCGCCCACCAGGGCGGCAAGCGCGGGATTGCCGCCCTTGAAGGGCACCAGCAGGAAGGACGTCCTCGTGTTGGCCATGAAAAGTTCGACGGTCAGATGGGTGATCGTCCCCGTCCCTGCATGCGACAGCGAAATCTGCTTGGGCTTCGCCTGCGCCAGCTTGATGAGTTCTTGGATCGTCTTGACCGGCATCGTGGGATGCACGGCAGCCACGTAGAACGACTGGCCGACCGGCACGACGCCGACGAAATCCTTCACCGGATCGTAAGGTAACTTGTATAGCGGCACTGCGGTTGCGAGCGACACGCTGTGGAAAAGCAGCGTATATCCGTCGGGCGCCGCCCGCGCCACCACGCCCGCCCCGATGGTTCCTCCCGCGCCGGCCCGATTGTCGACGATGACCGATTGCCCGAGGCCCTCGCTCAGAATCTGCCCGACGATGCGGGCGACGATGTCCGTCGTGCCGCCGGCGGCGAGCGGCACCACCATGCGGATGGGCTTGTTCGGATACCTCGCCGCCGCATCGGCCGCGCAAACCCCCGCCGGAACAGCGGCCGCCGCTGCGGCCAGCAACTGCCACTGAAGCTTGGAAACGTGAGCCGCATCGCGGCCGTTCCGGGCTGCCGACATGCCGACCTCCTCCTGTTGTTGTGCGAATCATTCTAGCCAGATTTCGCGCCCCCGCGTTCGGGGGCGCGTAGACGTGGCCGTCGAAGAGCCGGCGCCGCGCGATAGAAGCCGCCACGCAGCGCCCGTCAGCCCGCGCTGTCGCCACGCACCTCGGCTGCCGCGGTCAACACGCCGGACGGCATGCCGAGGCGAGTATCGGCGTCGTCAGTCCGGCCCGTTGCCCACGGCACCATTCGTAACGACGCGGGGATTCGGCGCCCAAAGTGCTGGACGCCTACTCGGCCGCCGGAGTCGACCGGGAAGACCTCTTCATCGCAACCACAACTAACGGCAGGTATCCGGCCGATGCGGCCGTTGGAGATCGCCCGCAGCTACGTCAACAATCTGGCGGACTGCTGACTTTGTTGTCTTTGGACCGTAAGCGTCCCCAAATCCTTTCAATTACCCATATTCTGAGCCCCGAGCATGAAGCCGATCTCAATATCGGTCAGCCGTGACAGGCCGCGCCAGATGACATTGTTGCCGGGAGGCCCATCGCTTTTGCGTGCCAGGTAGCCACCCAGTCGAGCGAGTTGGATCACGCAGGCGCCCAGCGAAGTATCCACTGATGATGGATTTCCAGGAGTAGCGAGGCGATTCAATAGATCGATCTCCAGCGACGTAAATGCGAGGCTTGGTGCAGCGTGCCGAGTCGAGCGGTTGAGCATTGTGAGCCAGAAGATACGCCAGCCCAGGATACAGAACATCGCAAGCAGATTGACCAGCCGTTCGGCGGTACGCAGCTTCGAGTGCTCGGCCCGGCACCCGGACTTCAGGATCTTGTGGAAGGTTTCGATCTTCCAGCGCATCGCATACCAGTGAAGCTTTTCGATCGCTGAGGCGCGCGAAGCGACCGGCAGATCCGTGATCAGTTTCCATTGGATTGGCTCACGGTTGCGTGGGTGACCCCGTTCTGTCGCGTGCAGGACAGTAAGATCGAGCTGCGGATATCGACTTTGCTTGCCGATGGGTGGCAGCACCCGGACGCGACGGAATCTGAGCTCGAGGATTGCCTCGGACAACTGGCCATGGCGATCCAGCACTTGTATACGATGAACGCCTTTGCAGCGCACTTCTGCCATCTCTGCAGCGATCGTGTGCGTGCCGTCCCCGGCGAGCCGATCGACGCACGTGCGCAGCAGAAAGTGCGTTCCGACGTCTTGGGCCGTGCAGAACAACTCGTAGATGTCGCTCTCCCGATCGCCGATGTGCACACATCGTGTCGGCTCGTCGAGCAGCTCGGTCGACTGTCGAAGATTCTCGAGCCAGCGAATGCTCTCCTTCTCCTCGATAGGTACGCGCGTCGGATTGATCGTCTTCTTGAGCGCGTTCGTTCCCTTAAACTTCTCCCGCGTCCAGAACTTGGCTGCCACAAGCCCGAGCGGCAATCCCTCGGTAGTCACAGCCAGACTCGAGTGCATCAGAATCCCGCACGCGGTGTAGTGGCGCAGCGCGCCGCCCCGATACTTGCCTGCGACGGCCTTACGGGTGATGCCCACCGCAGCGATGTCTTCGCGCTTGTATGAGAACTCGGTGGTGTCGTGCAGCACCAGGATCGGCCCATCTGTCGCCGCGGCGCGTTCACGCGTGGCTTCGAAGTGCCCCGCCAGAATCTCAGCTTCGCTGACGCGATCGTTATCGAGAAATCGATACGCCGCCTTGGTGTTCGCCCAGTCCTGGCAGGCCAGCGGAATGCCTTGTCCGGGACTTGCCGCTAGCCGCTGGAGAAGCGATCGAAATCGTTTGCCGAGGCGCTCATCGCAAAACTCCGTGTCGGCGAGTTCGCGATCGATCCAGGTGTGCCGTTGCGCTGCCTCAGAATCTCCTCGATACCGACGCCCTCGAACCGCTTCGTTTCCCATGCAGTACCCCGTGGACGATGCACACGGAATACCGGTATCTCATCTTCTAGAAATCACTGCAAGAGAATTCTGCAACTAACTTATTACGATAGAATA
>JBOIEI010000060.1:0-3176 GCA_050741055.1 Burkholderiales bacterium
GGGCATAGCGCACCACGTCGTCCGCGCCGACAGCGAGCGTTCTGGCGTCGATGAAGTAGCGGTGCGGCACGGTCCCGACGGAAAACTCCACCAGGTCCGAGTCCTGCGGATAGGGCGGCAAGACTACGGACTGCTCGCGCTCGGCTTTCTTTGCATCGACCGCATTGCGGTCCCAATCGGTCTCGCGTTCACCGGCAAGGCGCGTGCCGCCGCAGCCGTGCAGCAACAGGGTTGCGAACAGCGTTGCGGCGACCAAGAACACGAGGCGTGTCATGCCAGGTCCGCAACCAAAGACGCCCGCGTGCCAGCGTCGACTGCAGCGATCGTGTGCGGGTAGTTGGGGTGATCGATTCCCAGCGAGAGCCCGGCGCCCGCGCGCAGCCGAGCAATCATTTCCGGGGTCAGGTCGAAACGCAGGAAGTGCACCGAAGAGGTCTTGTCTTCGTTTTCGCGCTCCAGATCCTCGTCGGCAATCGCGTACACCGCCGCCGAGCCCTCTACCCGGGCCCAGACGCGATCTTCGATGCCGATCAGCCGCGCGAGCATGCGCCGGCGCTCCTCGACCTCGGGATATTCGATCAGCATTGTGGCCTTCCAGTTGGAACCGTCGGGCACGAGCGGGTTGTATGCGTCCAGCTCGTCCTGGATGCCGTCGGCCTCGAAGATGCGCTCGGCCCGCAGCATCTCCTGGATCTGATAGCGCATCGTCAGCTCGTCTTCGAACACGAGGGTCACGTTCGCGCCGATTGCGACGGTTCGATGCTTCTTGTGCGCCAACACCTTGCTGCGAACCTCGGTGCGCGCTCCGGCATAGGCTTCCAGAGTCATCAGGCTTTCGCGGGTGATCTTTCCCATGATTGTCCTCGGTGTGATACGCCACGCGGCCCTGTCGCCGCCTGGGCCTCGCTGACCGAAATTGATTCGTTGCCTCAGGTAAGAACTATGACCGAAATCCGCCTTCCGGTAAGCGGCCAGGGGCGAGCGCACCGCAAACAACGCGGTGCTAGAGGCCGTACGCCTTGCGCAGCAGCGAGAGCGGATGCGCCTTGGCCGGCGCCTCGACGCCGATCCCCTGGTTGATCTGGCGGCCGGCAATGGCGCAGTCGGAGCTGATGTAGTCCGCTTTGGCTTCCCCCATCTGCCGGAATACCGGCCGGCCGATCTTCATCGACGTCTCGAAGTACTCCTTCTTCACCCCCCAGGTGCCGTCGTGGCCGGAACAGCGCTCGACCATCTGCACTTCGGTGCCGGGCACGAGCTTGAGCACGTCGCGGGTCTTGTGGCCCATGTTCTGCACCCGCAGGTGGCACGGCACGTGGTAGGCGACGCGCCCCAGCTCGTTCTTGAAGTCGGTCTCGAGCAACCCGTCCCGGTGGCGCAGAAGCAGGTATTCGAACGGATCGTACATCGCCTCGGCAACCGCCGCCGCGTCCGGGTCATCCGGGTACATCAACGGCAGCTCCTGCTTGAACATCAGCGTGCAGGACGGCACCGCGGTGAGGATCGCGTAACCTTCCCGCGCCAGTTTCGCAAGCACCGGGATATTGCGTTCCTTGTTGCGCGCGACCGCTGCGAAATCCCCCAGCTCGAGTTTCGGCATCCCGCAGCACACTTCGTCCTCGATCAACAGGGTCGGGATGTGGTTGTGGCCGAGCACCGCGAGCAGGTCGTGGCCGATCTCGGGCTCGTTGCAGTTGATGTAGCAGGTCGCGAACAGGGCAACCTTGCCGGGACAGGCGCCTGCGCTGCCCGCGCCGCTTTTGGGCTTGGCCGCCGCTCGAAACTTGCGGCTCGTGTAAGGCGGCAGCTCCCGCTCACGGTGCACGCCGATCGCCTTCTCCATCAGCGCGCGCGCTAGCGGCATGCGGTTCGCGGTATTCACGACCTGCGCCACGACCGGAATGGATGCGAGCTTGCCGACCGCATCGGTACTGGTGAGCAGACGATCGCGCAGCGACGCACCGGATTTTTTGAACTTGACGCCCTTGGCGCGCAGCATCAGGTGCGGGAAGTCGATATTGAGCGGGTGCGGCGGCACATAGGGACACTTGGTCATGAAGCACATGTCGCACAGGTAGCACTGGTCGACGACTTCCCAGTAGCGCGACTTCTCCACTCCGTCCAGCTCGCCGCTCGGCCCTTCGTCGATCAGATCGAACAGATGCGGAAAGGCATTGCACAGGTTGAAGCAGCGCCTGCAGCCATGACAGACGTCGTATACCCGGTGCAGCTCCTCGAACAGCCGGGCCTCGTCGTAGAACTCGGGGTTGCGCCAGTCGAGCGGGTGGCGCTTGGGCGGTTCGAGATTGCCTTCCCTGACCGTCATGGCGGCACGTTTCCCTTGGAAATGTAATGATGCAGTGAGCCAAAAAGAAACGGGGTGGCCGATGAGCGCACGCCCATCGGCCACCCCGGAGGATCGGACGCCTAGTCGGCGAGCGCGTCCAGCGCCTTCTGGAACCGATTGGCGTGCGAGCGCTCGGCTTTCGCCAGGGTCTCGAACCAGTCGGAAATTTCGCTGAAGCCTTCGTCGCGTGCGGACTTGGCCATGCCCGGGTACATGTCGGTGTACTCGTGCGTTTCACCCGCGATCGACGCTTTCAGATTCTCGCGCGTGCGGCCGATCGGCAGATCGGTGGCGGGATCGCCGCAAGTTTCGAGATACTCGAGATGCCCATGAGCATGTCCCGTTTCGCCCTCGGCAGTGGAGCGGAACACCGCGGCCACGTCGTTCTGCCCTTCCACGTCGGCCTTGGCGGCGAAGTAAAGGTAACGGCGGTTCGCTTGCGATTCGCCGGCGAATGCCGCCTTGAGGTTTTCGTGCGTCTTGGTTCCCTTCAGTTGCATCGTCCTCTCCTTCGATTGGCTGCGTTGTCACCGCGCTGCTTCGCCGCAATGCTGCGGGCGGCGAACCAACGAAGATCGATTTAGACTGATTCTAAATCTGCGCCTGGAGTGCGTCAATGCGCCC
Source organism: Burkholderiales bacterium (assembly GCA_050741055.1). Classification (GTDB taxonomy): domain Bacteria; phylum Pseudomonadota; class Gammaproteobacteria; order Burkholderiales; family WYBJ01; genus WYBJ01. The sequence continues at coordinate 2,972 of JBOIEI010000060.1, forward strand.
CGCCCTGCGTTATCGATACAGTCAGAATCGTGAACCGCGTGGCCGCGGTGCAATGACGAACCTCGCCGCGTTCCTCGGCCTTGCGCACGGTTGCGCGCCAGTGCTGCGCTCTCGCCCCGATTCCCGCGGCTAGGCGCTGCCGGTGCTCGCCGGCTCCTTGATCGGAACGGGGGCGCCATTCGCAGCGCGTTCCCCATGCCCGGCT
>JBOIEI010000061.1:0-15844 GCA_050741055.1 Burkholderiales bacterium
TCGGCTCGGCCGGGCGGGAAATGTCGTAGACCGCCATCCCCGCCGTCCAGTCGCGCGCGGCCTGCGGTTTGGCGTCCGCCGTGCCGACCACTTTCCCGAGCTGTCCCTTGTAATACGCGTGCTCGTCGGCAAATTCCGCCGCAGCGAACATGTCCTTGGCATTGATCACCAGCAGCAGATCGTCGTGGGTCTGAAGGTGAATGTTCCAGGTCCCCGGCGGCGCGGCGACGTAGCTCACCGGGCGCGGGTTGCGCGCATCGCGCACGTCGACGACGCTGAATCCTTTCGAGAACATATGCCCGATATAGGCGTGCCCGCGATGGACCATGATCTGCACGCCGTCCGCGCGCCCGCCCTGGTCGCTGTAGCCGATCACGCGCATGTTGCAGGCGTAATCGGGTTGCGGCAGATCGGCGCTCACCGGTATTGCGCCAGGAAATTCGGCACCGCGATCCAGTCCATCATCGCCTCGTCGCTTTGCAGAAGCTCGTGCATGCTGCGGTCGGCCTCGGTCTTGAGATCGACGCCGAGGTGGGTGCCGAGCCGGCGCCCGTGCAGCACAATGGCATTGCCGATCGGCTGGCGCTCGGCGTTATACGCCCGCAGCGCCGTGTCGATGTCATCGCAGTCGCGCAACGCGGCGGCGAGCGCCTGTGCGTCGCCTCCCGCCTTGGACACGCCGAAGCCCATGTGCGGCCGCGCCGACGCCGCCGCATCACCGACCATGGCGACCCGGCCGAACACGATGCGGGGGGCGGTGAAGTCGTAGATCGGCGTGATGAAGGGCTGCGGTATCTTCAGCACGCAGTCGAGGAGCACCGGCGGCATGATCTCGCGCGCGTCGGCGTGCATCTGCGCGATCAGGTCCTTGCGCACCAGCGGCGGCGGCACCGAGTACTCGTGCTGAACGCCGTTCTCGTCCACGCACAACTGCCTCAGCAGCGCGGCGTCGGCTACCCGGTACCAGATGAAATTGTAGCGGCGGTGCCCGGGCCGCAGATCGTCGTTGAAACCGGAGATCGGGTAGGTGATTACCTGCTGGCGCTGCGGCAGATAGAACACGAAGAAGGGAAAGATGTCGCGCAACGTCTGCGGGGCGAGGTCGGCCTCGTTCGGCGCGCCGCGCCAGATGTAGTAGCCCGCGTAGATTGGCTGCAGCTCCGGGGCCATCTGCGCGCGCAGCGCCGAGCGGATGCCGTCGCCGCCGATCAGAATGTCGGCGCGCTCGACGCGGCCCCCGGCGAAGCGCACGCGCACGCCGCGCTCGTCCTGGTCCACGTGCTCGAACTCGCAACCGAGGTGGTAGTGCGCCGGGTCGATGGTCTCGCGCAGGAGCCGCTGTAGCCGGTCCCATGAAGTGAGGGTCTGCGGCAGCGTGCGCTCGGCGATGACGCGGCCGGCGCGGTCGAGCGCGATGCGCCGCGTCACCTCGATGCCGAGCTCGCGCGTACCGGCGCCGCTCTTCTCCAGCGCCTCGATCAGCTCCGGATGCGTGGTGATGCCGGCGCCGCGCCCGATCAGCTCCACCGGCGAGCGCTCATAGACGTCGCACTGCCAGCCGATTTGGCGCAGGAACGCGGCTGCGAACAGCCCCGACATCGAGCCGCCGATGATCACCGCACGCTTTCGCCCCCTTGCTGAAGCCACGCCGAAATCGCCGGATCAGGGTTGGTTACCGCAGCTTATGCGCCGGTGAGCTCAGTGCCCGTGGAGCGCTTGCAGCTCACGAATCGGGTGCCGTCCTCCAGGGCCTTTTGCTCGTGCACCACGCCGCCCGGGATGAGCGCGACCTCGCCCGGCCCCACTTCGCGCGTTTCGCCGGCGATCGTCATACGCAGCCTGCCCGCGATCACCAGAATGATCTGCTCGCTCGGATGATGGTGGGCATGGGCGCCGCTGCCCTTGGGCTCGGTGTAGTAGCCCATCTCGAGCTGCTCGCCGGTGATGGTCGGACCGTTCGCGGTCGAGTGATCGGGGGAAATGACGCTGCCTTGCATCTCGGCCAGTTTGAAGAACGGCATGTCTCCTCCTTGTCGGCTGAAAAGCCGGCGGCGCGCTGCGTCCGGCCGCCGGAGCTCGATGCCGCTTCGAGTCACGGCGGCGTCAGCCGAGTATAGACCCGCACATCGGCTTTCCGCGATCGGAGGACATGCTACGCAATGCATTGCACATCCAGGTGCAGCGGGTGGAATCGTCCGCCAGGACGGGCGCGTTCGAGATCGGATGTCAGCCTGGCTGGAGGCCACCGCGCACGCGGTCAATGAGGTCAAGCGGCGCGGGCGGTTCCTTGTCGCCGCGCCATGCCACGTGCTGGTCCGGCCGCACGAGCACGAGCTTGTGCCGGTAAAGATCGCGCGCTTCGCCCGCATCCACATCGACCACGCTCAGAGGGACGCGCCTTGCCGCGGCCGCCTCCACGATGCCCGTGACACGCGCCGCCGGATCGAGGCGCAGCAGGTTATAGCCCGGACCGAATGCGTCGTACAGCGACCGGCCGCCTTCGAGCCACAAGTGCGGCGCGCGGCATCCGGGAACCGTGGACGCGGTGAAGGTACCCATCGTGTAGGAGGGTTGCGGCTCGCCGTCGTAGGCGATCGCGGGTGAGCGGTCGTAGTAATAGCCGAAATTGAGTCCGCCGCAGCATTGCTGCTCGGCATCGAGGGCGTAGGCCTCCTTCCCGATGCGCGCGCGCGTGGCGTCGCCTACAGCATCCCGCCGCTCGATGTCGCCGGAGATCTCGCGCCGGTGCGCCATGACCCTCTCGCCTATCGCGGTGATGAGGTGCGACGCCTGTTCCGTGATCGGCTGGCGCTCGGCGTCGTAGGAATCGAGCAGACTCCGGGCACCCCACCCTTGCAGCGCCGCGGCGAGCTTCCACGCGAGGTTGGCGGCATCGGCGATGCCGGCGTTCATGCCGTAGCCGCCGTGCGGGATCCACACGTGCGCCGCATCGCCACAGATGAAGGCGCGGCGCTCGCCCAGCTTGTCCGCGACCAGGCGGCGGCTCGTCCAGTCCTCTTTCGACAGCAGTTCGTAGCGGAAGCCGGGCCCCACGCCGAGAATTTCCCGCAGCGCCCAATCGCGATCCACGGCGTCGAAATCCGCCTCGCCGCGATAAAGAAAGTTGTGCATGATCCAGGTCTCGCGGCCGTCGACCGCCAGCGTGGAGCCGCAGCGGCGCGGGTTGAGCGAGAGGTAGTTCCAGGCGGGCTTTGCGGGAAGCATCCCCAGCAATCCCGGCGCGCGGAAGTAGGTCGACTGGACACGCTGCAGCAGGGGCGTGCCCGCGAACGCGGCGCCGATCGCCTTGCGCACCATGGAGCCGGCGCCATCGCAGCCAACGAGGTAGGCGCAGGCGATCGAAACCGGCTCGCCGCTGCCGAGGTCACGAGCCGTTGCCGTGACACCCTGCGCATGCTGCTCGAATGCCTCGACCTCGGTGCTATCCAGAATGCGGATGCGTTCCTGCGCCAGCGCGTGCGCGCGCAGCACCGGGGCGAAAAACATCTGGTTGACGCGATGGGTGTGCTCCGGTGTCGGCCACGACGTGTCCGGCCCCCGTGCGGCGCAGCCGCGTTTGTCCCTTGCGGCGGAGCCGCTCTCGTCCTCTGTGGCGCAGCCGCGCTCACCCATTGCGGCCCTGCCGCGTTCACCCATTGCGGCCCTGCCGCGCTCCCCTCTTGCCGGTATCGGCACGCGCGAGAGCTCGATCCCGGTCACGCTCGTGGCCGAGACGATGTCATTCGGATAGTCCGCCGGCAGCCCGATTGCGCGCAGCTTGCGAGCGATCCCCAGGCGGCGGAAGACTTCCATCGAGCGGGCCGAGATCTGGCCGCACTTGACGCCTGCCGGCGCGTCGACCGGTAGGCGCTCGGCGACGATGACATCGATGCCGCGCCAGGCGAGGTCCATGGCGAGCGTCAAGCCGACCGGCCCCGCTCCCACGATCAGCACATCCGTTTGCGCGCTGCGCGGCATGCCATTCACCCGGCGCACCCTCCGTTATCGACCGCGGCGGTCGCTTCTATCGACATTGATGGAATGTTACGCCTGGAATTCGCAGGCGCCTGGCTTGCCGCCTGCGAGCCCAGGAGCGGACTAAGGCGCGACCAAGCGCGACCAGGCGCGATCCCGGGCTGGCTGAAGATTTCAGGTGCGCAGGAACGCCTGCACGACCTCCACCAATCCGTGCGGATTGTCGAGGGTGATGTGATGATTGGAGTCCGGCACCTCCGCCCACTGCACCTGCGGCGCGTTGGCGCGGATCGCAACCATCTCCTGCGGTCCGAACCGCGTGCTACGGCTGCCCTTGATCACCAGCGCGGGAATCTTGATTCTCTCCCATAGCGGCATGCCCGCGATCTGCTGGGAATTGGCGTAGACGCGGCGGTCGGCCTTGTGCTGCCAGCGACCGTCGCTGTCTTTTCTGCCGCTGTGCAGCGCCATGTGGCGAATGATTTCGGGCGCGGCGATATGCGTTTCCGGTGGGCTCAGCCGATAGCGGGCCACGAGCTCTTCCTGGGACGCATACGTGCTTGGTCGGGTTGCACCGAACGCGCGCATCTGCGTGATGCGCTCCATGGGCATGAGCATGATGCTGTCGACCACGACGAGCCGGCCCACCCGGCCCGGAAAGGTTGCGGCATAGAGCAGCGACACCATGCCGCCCATGGAATGACCAACCAGGACGAAGTCGCGCAGGTCGAGCTTCTCGACCACGGCGTTGACGTCCTCGGCGTAGGTCTTGAAGTCGTAGGTATGCTGCTCCGCCCAGGCGCTGTCGCCGTGTCCGCGCAGATCCAGCGAGCGGACATGATGGTTCGGCGTGAGCCCCGGAGCGACGAAGTCGAACCAGTGCGCGTGCGCCGCCGCCCCGTGCACGCACAGCATGGGGCGGCGTCCGGCAACGCCGTAGTCCAGGTAATGCAGCTTGACGCCGTTGGCGTCGACGAAGTGGCTGCTGCCGGTTGCTGCTTGGAAGTCGGTCATGAATATCGCCCGTTGATGGTGTGGAGAAACGGGCAATTCTATTCGACCGACAGTACTGTACTGCGACCCGCGGGCTGACCCGCTCGGTCAGCCGCCCATTGCGGCATCGGCTCCGCGTAGCCGCGGGCTACGCGGAGCGAACGACTGCACGACTGCAGCGTTCAGGTGCGCGAGCGGCGACGCGTTACGGCGCCCACGAGCACCAGGCCGGCGAGCATCAGCGCATAGGTGTGCGGTTCCGGAATCGGGACGCCGAAAGTACCCGAGACCGAGTTCGCCAGCGTGACGCCGGCGGGCAGGCTGAGGGTGAGGAACGCCGTATTGCCGAGCTGGCCGGTCGCGGTCGCGCCCGGATCGATCTGGAAGACGCTGAACGACAGCAGGGCTCTCAAGTCCATCTCCACCGTTGGCCCGGATACGGTCTGGATAACCGTGAGGGTGTCGGTGATCGGTCCGATCGGGTAGAGCGCGCCGTCGAAGCCATTGAGCCCGGGATTGGGGCCGAGCTGCAGTGCCGCATTCGCCGACGCCCCTGCGGATCCGCCCGATGTGCCGATGGAGCCGTTCACCGCAAGATCCAGTCTCACATCGTACGGCGTGGTCAGCGTCGATTCGAGCGTGAGTACGTCGCGCACCTCGGCGGATACTCGCATGATGGGCACTTCGATGTTGCCCTGCCCCGAGCCAGTGTCGTTCGTCAATGTGCCGAAGACCTTGAGCTCGAGCAGGCCGATGTCGGCCGAGGACGAGTACTGGAACAGGCCCGGCTGCGAATCGGCGACGCTCACGAATGAGCGGGTGAAGGGAAGCGTGGTCTCAGCATCCACCAGGGAGGACAGCGGCGCGGTCGGGCCGAACGAATCGAGGTCGACCAGGCCTCGGGCCTCGAGGCCGGATAAGACATCGGCGTCGAGCGCCGCGGCGTGAGATGAATAGAACGCGACCGAAGCTGCAATCAGTGAGGCAAGAATCAACTTTGCGCGTGTCATTTCCCCCTCCATCGAAACGATTGAACAGGCGGCCTACCGTGGTCTTGTATGCTGTACCGCCAGCAGGCAGGTTACGCTCGGCGAATGACCCTCAGCGCGAACTGCGTCACGTTGTGGAACGTTCCCCGCTCGCGCGGTATGCTCGGTCAGGCGCCGACTGCGAGCTGTCGGCTACTATTGCCGTGGTTCAATGCGCAACGATCGATGAAGGAAACCCCATGACAGACACGAATCGCGCGGCCGAAGCCGAAGTCCACCTGCCACTTTCCGGCGTTACCGTTCTCGACCTGACCCTCGCCCGCGCCGGTCCGACCTGCGTGCGCCATTTGGCCGATTGGGGCGCGAACGTGATTCGCATCGAGCCTCCTGCCCAGGGCGAGGACGAAGTGGGCCGCCGCGACGGGTTCGACTTCCAGAACTTGCACCGGAACAAGCGCGCGATGCAGCTCGATCTGAAATCCGAGGCTGGCCACGCTGTCTTCATGAAGCTGGTCGAGAAGGCCGACGTGATCGTCGAGAACATGCGCGCGGCCGTGAAGCACCGGTTGAAGGTCTCCTACGACGATGTGCGCAAGGTCAATCCGCGCATCGTCTACGGCAGCATCAGCGGCTTCGGCCAGACCGGACCCTACGGCAAGCGCGCCGGGGTCGACCAGATCGTGCAAGGCATGGGCGGGCTCATGTCCGTGACCGGTCTGCCGGGGCAGGGCCCGGTGCGGGTGGGCGTGGCGATCGCGGATCTCACGTCGGGCAATCTGCTGGCGTTCGCGATCGCGATGGCGCTGTTCGACCGCACGCGCACGGGCGTGGGCAAATGGGTGCATACCAGCCTGCTCGAGGCAACCATTTTCATGCTCGATTTCCAGGCTTCGCGTTGGTTCATGCGTGGCGAGGTCGCGAAGCAAGCCGGCAACGATCATCCGACCGGGACGCCGACCGGCGTCTTTCCGACCAGCGATGGCCATATCAACATCGCGGCCGCGGGCGAGCGTGTCTGGCTACGATTCTGCGACGCGATCGACCATCCCGAATGGAAACAGAAATCGGAGTGGAGTACGCGCCAGAAGCGCACCCAGGACCGCAAGGCCGTGAACGACGCGATCGGCGAGATCACGCGCCACAAGCCGTCGGCGCATTGGGTCGAATTGATGGAAGAGGCCGGCGTGCCGTGCGGGCCGATCTACACCATCGACCAGACGTTCGCCGACCCGCAAGTTCAGCATCTGGGAATCGCCGCGCCGGTTTCGCACCCGGTCAAGGGCGAATTCAAGATTGTCGGCTCTCCGATCAACGTGCACGAAACGTCGAAAAAAATCCGCCGGCCCACGCCGGACCGGGGCGAGCACACCGACGAGATCCTGCGAGGGTTCGGTTATACCGACGCGCAACTGCAGGAGCTGCGTGCCGCCGGCGTGCTCGGCTGACGACGAGAGGCAGGGTCAGGTCTTGCTTCTTGCACTAGCCCTTCCACTGTTCCGGGTCGATCGGATGCCGGTCGTATTGACCGACGCCCTGGATCAGCAGGAAGCGGCACGGGCGATCGCCGCTGGGCGTGATCTTGTGCGGTCGATTGGCCGGGACTGCGAAGCTCTCGCCGACCGCCAGAAGGACGCGCTCGGACGGACCGAGCAGCTCGATCTGGACGGTGCCTTCGAGGCAGTAGGTCGTGTCGGTGATGATCGTGTGGTAGTGCCAGGGGATCATCTGGCCCGGCGCGAGCGTGCGTTCCTGCACGCCGACATCGGCTCCCTTGGCGATCCAGTTGACCTTGCCGGCGCGGACATAGGCTTCGGTCATGACGTGCTCCGGAAATGGTCCATACTATTTTCCCGCGAGTGGCGCGACTGACAGACCCTTCACGCCGCTTTTCTCGATCCACTGGGCGACCAGCCCCGACGCCTTCACGTCTTCCACCAGATCGCGCAAGTAGGCGGCCGCAGCATCGCGTCCTCGCGGCGTGCCCACCGTGTGGCGAACGACGGTGAAGTTGCCGTCGAGGATACGCGAGCCGGGTAGGGTGGGTGCCAGTTCCAGCAGTTGCGGCTTGAGCCCGGCCAGGGCTTCGAGCTTGTCGTCCACGAAGCGCTTGCTGGCTGCGCCGATGCCCTCGACTTGCACCAGCTTCGCCTGCTGGATCGTACGGCTCAGATAGAGATCGTAGGCGCTCTTTGCGGCAACGGCGATGCGCACGCCAGGCCGGTCGATCTCCGCGATCGCGCGTAGCGGCGAACCCGCGGGCACCAGGTATGTGGTCTCGATCTCGGTGAGCGGCGTTGCAAACGCGATCTCCTTTTCCCGCTGTGGCTCGACGCCGAGGACCGAGATGTCCCATTCGCCGCTGCGCACCGAATCGGCCAGAGCGCCAGCCGACTTGTAGGAGATGATCTCCAGCGGCAAGTCCAGCCGGCGCGCGAGCTCGCGCGCGAACTCGACGGCTACGCCGCCCTGTTCGCCGTTCGGCCCGAGGGTCGTGAGCAGAACATTCTGGAAATTGATCCCCGCGCGCAGCTTGCCGGTGGGCGTGAGCTCGGCCTTCGCGGCCGGGGGAATGGAGGGTGTGGCGGAGGCAGTCATGGGTGGTGTCCTCGTATCGCAAGGGGGTTGCTACAGGCTGAAGTTTAGACGCAGCACTACCGTGCCGGCCGAAAAGTTTGTCGCGGCCGTTCGAGCGCGAAGCGCTCATCGCAATGGCTGCCGCTCCGGCGAGCCCTCTTGGCGGTTCGAATCTGCGCCGGCCCGACGATGGCGCTTCGCCGTTATGGCAGAGGCACGATAGCCTCGATCTCCACCAGGAAGGCGGGATCCGCCAGCCCCGCGACCACCAGAAGCGTGTTCGCCGGCGGATCGCCCTTGAAGAATTCCTGGCGAACCCGGCCGACAGCCTCGCGATGGCGGATGTCGGTGATGAATACGGTCGTTTTGGCAACGTCCTCCATCCGGCCGCCGGCACCCTCGACGACCCGCTTCATGTTCTCCAGCACTTGCCGCGTCTGCCCGGCCGCGTCGTCCTTGCAAACGATATTGCCCTTCGCATCGCGGCTGGTCTGTCCGGCCACGAACAGAAGCCGCCCCGACTCGACGATTACGCCGTGCGAATAGGACTTGCCCGCGGGGACGAAGGTATCGGGGGGTTGGTACGCCGTGCGTTTCATAAGCACCTCCTGATGTGCAAACGAGTGGTTCATTCCCAGGGCAGCAGCGAGGCGTGAATCACGTCCGGCACGCCTTGGCCGCCCACGGAGCGGATTGCCAGATCGACGTCTTTCAATCCGAAGCGATGGGTCGTTACCTTTTCGAGTGGGAAACGTTTCGACGCGAGCTGCTGCAGGGCGAGCTCGCAGGCCTTGTAGCTGTGGCCGCGGGCGCTTTTGATGGTGACGAACTTGACCGTGATTCTCTCCAGCGGGAAATCCGGAAAGGTCTTCATCTCACCCTGCACCACGATCGTTCCGCCCTTGCGCTTGAGCGCGTCGATGCCGAGCAAGATGGGCGTGGTTCCCGCGCCCGCGGTGCAGTCGAGCACGACATCGACGCCGCGGCCGGCCGTGATCTCCATGATGCGGGCAGCCGCATCCTCGCGCCCGACGTCGATCGTGTAATCGGCCCCGAGCGCCTTTGCAACCTCGAGCCGGGCGCCGTCCCGGGATGTCCCGGTGACGATGACGAGCGAGACGCCCGCCTGCTTGCAGACGACGGTCTGCGACAGGCCCTGCTGGCCCGGCCCTTGAATCAGGACGCTGCTGTTGTAGCCCACGCCGCCATCGAACAGTGACCACTCGACGCCGTTGGCCATCGGCGTCACCAGCCCGGCCAGTTCCGGCGTCACGCCACTCGGCACATGGTGCACGACCGCGTTCCAGGGCAGGTAGACGTATTGAGCGAATCCGCCCCACAAGTGCGGCGCTCTCTGCGCCGTAGTGTAGCCGTAGCGGATGCCGTCGGGATTGGAGCGCCAGTCGGTGTTGTCGCAATGGCGGTACTGGCCGAGGTGGCACCATTCGCATCGGCCGCACATCACGTAATGCTCGACGAATACGAGGTCGCCTTCCTCGACGCCCTTGCGGCGGACGAATTCGCGCCCGGCCTTGGCAATGATGCCGATGTTCTCGTGGCCCATGATCACGGGCGCGTCCGTCGGCGGGTGCCGGTAGAGCTTCACGTCGGTGCCGCAGATCCCGGCCACTTCCATCTTGAGGAGCGCGCTGTCCTCGGCGATGTCGGGCATCGGGTAGTCGCGAAACTCGGTGCGGCCCGGGCCCGTTCTCACTGCTGCTTGCACGCGTTCGGCCATGGTCTTCGCCGTTCAGACGCTGATCGGATCGGTATCGATCGGCGCGAACAGACCGTGGCGCGCGTGCTGGTCGAAATGCCGGTCGCGCGGCAGCTCGATCGCGCACGAGCGCACGTGCTGCTCGGCCGGGGCGAGACCGGGCAGTGGCTTGCCCTCGCGATTCGCCTGCGCCGCCGCCAGGAGCAGTCGCCGCGTCATGACGATGCCACGGTCGGTCGGGCACAGGTTCTCGCGCGTGCGATCCTGGATCGGTCCCATCGATTCCTGCACCGAGGCGTCCTGCATCGCGATCCCATCGACCCCGGAGCAGGTGACGCCGGTCTTCTGCGCGGCCCGGTCCATGAGGTAGTCGTTGCCGCTGTTTTGCAGCGGAACGAATGTTCCCGGCACGTAGCGGCAGTGGATTCCCTTGCCGTCCTTCATGGCATGCAGCTCGGCTTCGCTCAACGCGCGGCGCGGATGGTAGTTGATGCTCCAGGCCCAGCAGTGCTGGTCGTCGATCGGCACCCAGGCGTGCGCGCCGAGCGGATGCCCCGCGCGCGGCGGGATGATCGTGTACCAGGGCATGATGAAGGGCGTGATGCGCCAGTAGTAACAGTCGTTGTCCGCATTGCGCCGCGCGCCGATCAGCAATCCGCCGGGAAATTCCGCGACCTCGAACTGCGGCATGAGATCGTGCTCGTTGTAGCGGTTGCCGCGGCTGCCCGAGAGCAGGGGATCGGTCCTGAGCGCGCCGGCATGCAGAAAGCTCACGTGCGAAGAGTCGATGCCGCCTTCGAGCGCTTGCAGATAGTTCGACTCCTGCAAGCGCTTCGAGGCGTAGCGCCGCTCGGCCGGCACGCGCACCCATTCGAGCTCGGGGAGCGCCGGCTGCAGCTGCGGCGGTCCCATGTAGGTCCAGACGACGCCGCCGGCTTCGATGCACGGATAGGACTTGAGCCGGATGCGCCGGCACATCGGGCTGTCGGCGCCCTCCGACGGCAGATCGACGCACTGCCCGGTGACGTCGTACTTCCAGCCGTGATAGGGGCAGCGCAGGCCGCTTTGTTCGTTGCGACCGAACCAGAGCGAGACTCCGCGATGCGCGCAGAACTCGTCGATGAGTCCCAGGCGCCCTTGGCTGTCGCGAAAGGCGACCAGCTGCTCGCCGAGCAGCTTCACCCGCAGTGGCGGGCAGTCGGGCTCGGGCAGCTCCCAGGCGTGCAGGGCCGGTATCCAATAGCGCCGGAAGAGATCGCCCATCGGCGTGCCGGCATCGGTCTGGGTGAGGGCGTCGTTCTGTTCGTGGGTGAGCATGGTTCGAGTCCTGGGTGCCTGCTCAAGAAGATCTATTCCGCATGCATCTTCGTCTGCACGGCTGAGCTCGCACGTCGCGCAACGGCATGTCGACAGATCCGGTGCCGCGGCAAAGACGGGCTCATACGACCTTGGTGTAGTCGCCTTGCGGAATCTGCGGCCGCGGCGGCTCGGGCGCCGAAATGTCCATCGGCACGCCGCCGCCGAAGGTCGACTTGGTGTATTCGAGCCCTTCCTTTTCGGTGGCGAAGGTGTTGCAGAAGAGCTCCATCTCGATGCCGTCGGGATCGAGGAAGTAGACGCTGCGGGTCATGCCGTGATCGACGATATGGTCGATGGTGGCTTGGGCTGCCAGCAGCCGCTGGTGCGCGGCCTGCAGCGTCGGGTAATCGTCCACCCGGAAAGCAAAGTGATTGAGGCCGATCGCGCCTTTTTCGGCCGGGCGTGCGTTCTCGGGCGCCCGGAACAGCGCGAGGTTGTGATGGACGACGCCGCAGGTCAGGAACGCGGCGCTGCGGTCGGGACGAAACCGGGAGACCTGGAACCCGACCACGTCGCGATAGAACTTCGTGGAGCGTTCGACATCGGTCACGTTCAGTACCACATGGCCGATTTCCCTGGGCGTAATGCTCATGCTTGCACCCCCTTCGGCGATCTGTCCGCGCGAACAGCATAGTCAATCCGCGCGTTCTTGACCAGCCAGGTGCGGGCGGCCGGTTGCAACCGGGGTGAGAGGTAATTCCAGGCAAGCAGGTTGCACTCGCCTGCCCCGGTCGTCATTGCGGCGGGCCCGATGCCGCTCTGAAACACGGAGGAAACAAATCGGCTACAAACCGTACGCGCGCACTTGCCCGTTCCCCGAAATAATTCCACCAACCGCCCCGATCTCGGGCGGCTCGCCAGCAGGAGCCCACGCAGCCGAGGCTGGCGCGAATCGCCCGTGCGGAAATAGTTGCTAACGCCCGGTCCGTTCGCGGCGCATGCTCCTGCCTTGTTTGGTTGCTCTTCTATTTCCACGGAGGAGGTGCCATGAAGCCGGTGATTCGAACGACGTTGGCAAGTGTCGGGCTGTTTGCGCTGACGAGCGCTACGGGCTATGCAGGAGTAACGATCGACATAACGGACAACGGGACCGATGTCGTGGTCACCGCATCCGGGACGTTGAATCTCTCCGCACTGACCGATTCCATAGGGAATTTTCTCCCGAGCGCGCCAGGAATAATAGATTTTGGCGGGGATCTCGGTACCAGTCAGGGCCTGGTGCTGGGCAATCCGGTCGGCGCATACACGCTGCTGTCGGGTCCCACGTTCACGGATTCGCCATATCCGTTCTTCGGCGCTGAGCGCTCGGGGCAAACGCAGTTGTTCTTTTCCACTGCGGCCGGAGACATCCTCTCGCTTGGGTATAGTCAGTCCAACGATAAAGTGGGAATCGGCGTCCCGAGCAGCTATACCAGCGGCGCGGCCCTGTCGTCATCCGGAACGTTCGCCGGATTGGAATTGAGTCGCCTGGGCGTTGCCGCGGGTGACTCGTTCTCGTGGCAATGGGGAGGCGGCACGATGGCTGCCGATTTCCTCACGATCAATGTGACGGCGGTGCCCGAGCCGTCCGCGTATGCGCTCATGCTCGCCGGGCTCGGCGCAGTCGGTTTCGGTGCGCTCAGACGCAAGCGGGCATAGACACGGGCCGGCACTGGCTACTCGCGCGGCCGATATGGCGCGCGCCTCACCGGGTGCCGGCACTGCCGAAGCGGTGCAGCGCGTACAGCTCTGGATTCGGCCGCGAATCCGCCCTCGATCGATGTGAGTCGCGATGTGAGTCGCTCAGGCGCGACGATGTCGGCTGCTGTGCCAGAATCATGGCCTCGACATCGATTTCACTTCTGAAGAGGGCTCCAATGAAGCTGTACATCACGATCGCGCAAACGTTGTTCGTCGCCTCGCTGTTCGGCATCGCAGGACCGGCCACGGCGCAGCAGGACTTTCCCGCCAAGCCCATCACGCTGCTGATCCCTTTTCCGCCCGGCACAGGCAACGACGTCGTGGGCCGCATCGTCGGCAACAAGCTCTCGGAGCTCCTGGGCCAGCGGGTGGTGGCGGACAACCGGGCCGGTGCTTCGGGCAACATCGCCGTCGGCCTGGCGCACCGCGCCGCGCCGGACGGCTACACGCTGGTCGTCGGCAGCACCAGCTTTTCGATCAACCAGCACACCAAGAACGATAGCTTCCCCCTTTCCGGCTTCACGCCGGTCGCGATGATCGGCCAGCTGCCTTATACGCTCATCGTGGCGAAGTCGATGCCGGCCACGAACATCAAGGAACTGGTCGCGCTGCTCAAGTCGAATCGCGGCCAGTACAACGCGGGCAGCGGCGGCCCCACCGGCACCAGTTTCTTTCTCCTGGAAGAGTTCAAGAAGGCCGCCGGGGTCGACATCCAGATGGTGGCGTACAAGGGGACGACGGCGGGTGTGGTGGACCTCCTGGGTGGGCGCATCCAGGTGATATTCGCGCCGATGGTGACGAGCCTGCCGCACTACCAGGCGGGAAAGATTCAGGTGCAAGGCGTTACCGGTTCGAAGCACTCGGCGCTCATGCCCGAAGTGCCCACGTTCACCGAGTCCGGTTATCCGATGCTCGATATCCCGACCTGGTTCGCGATACTGGGGCCGGCGGGCTTGCCCGGCGACGCGGTGAAGATTCTGAGCGAAGGCGTGCGCAAGACTCTGGCATCGAAAGACGTCGTCGACGCCTTGACCAAGCAGGGTGTCGAGCCGGGCTTTGCGACGCCGGCGGAAACGAAGGCGTTCCTGGAAGCGGACTCCGCGCAGTGGGGGAAGCGAATCAAGGCGGCGGGCATCAAGCCGCAGTAGGATCGGGCGAGCGTCCCTCGGCTGCCGACACCATTTCGATGTCCGGCCGGCCGTCGTGGCCTGCAGCAACGCAGATGCGCAAGCGGTCGGGCCGGTCCTATTGCCTCACGTAAAAACCTGACTGACCGGTTTTCCACGTGGCGTGCGTGCGCGTATGATTGCCCGGGAGCGTTGCAGTCTTAAGTCCATAATCCGGATCGTCGCCGAGGAGAACGCCATGAGCGCCGTGATGCCAGCTGCCGTCCAGTCGATGCACATCGCCAAGGTGAAAGAGCACATCGGCGCCATCGTCACCGGCGTCGACCTGGCCAAGCCGATCGACGCCGTTACGCAGAAGAAGCTGTACGACGCCGTGGTCGAAAACGTAGTGCTGGTCATTCGCGGCCAGGCGCATCTTACGCCCGCGCAGGTGCAGGCCGCGGCCGAATTGTTCGGCGAGCTGATGGAAGACCAGAATCGCCGCTACCTGGTCGACGGCTTTCCTCTGATCAGCGTGCTCGACAACTTCCACAAGGACAGCCAGGGGCAGCCCGCGAAGGTCGGCAACAACGCCACCTGGCATACCGATCACACCAATCAGGAGATGCCGCCCAAGTTCACCATGCTCTACGCGGTGGCGGTGCCCGGCAAGGGCGGTGCGACCTCAGTGTGCAATTCGCGCGCGGCCTACGAAGCGCTGCCCGAGGATCTGAAGCAGAAGATCACCGGCATGAAGACGGAGAACACGCTCATCAGCAGCGCGCGCTTCAAGGTCGCCAATCCCGACATCCTGCGCGATCAGCTGGAGTCCGGCAAGCCGCCGACGATCCAGCCGCTGGTGCGTACGCACCCGGAAACCGGCACCAAGGCGGTGTGGTTCCACAAGAGCAAGACGGAAAAGATCATCGGCATGACGCCGGAGCAAACGCAGGAATTCCTGCAGGAGCTCACCGACGCGGTCGCCCTGCCGCAATTCTGCTACGCACACGAATATCAGAAGGGCGACCTGCTGATCATCGACGACCGCCAGTCGCTGCACAAGGCCGGGTTCGACTTCGATCACAGCCAGCAGCGCAGGCTCTATCGCATGCTGGTGCGCGGCGATCGGCCTTACTAGCCGCAACCACGCCGCTTGCAGGGCGCGCATCGGCCTGCAGGCCGATGCCGTTCAGCCGGCGCGGACCGCCTCGTACAGCTTCGGCGCAGACTCGAACAACTGTGCCCCGGCGGTTGGCGTCGACTCGCTTTGCGGTCGATCCCCACAAGTGGGGCACCCTCCGAACCGGCAGTGCAGATGCCACCGCCAAGTCCTCGGTGCCTGGCGTCGTTCGCTTTGCGGTCGATCCCCACTTCGTGGGGCCCCTCGCCCGGGAAGCTCGCGCCGCTATGGTCCGCGAATTCCCGCCCTCACCCCCGGCGCTTCGCGCCAC